>JBBRMC010000091.1:0-9766 GCA_038231055.1 Leptolyngbyales cyanobacterium | reverse complement strand
TTAGTAGTTCCTCGATCTCACGCAAGTAATTCGTTTTAGGCGAATCAGGATTCAAGCTGGGAGAGCAAGAGGTCAGACTCTACAACAAACCAACTTCATCCAGGGTAAATTCCCTGCCTCTTAAGGCGCAAGAAATTTTGAAAAGGGCTGTTTCATAGTCCGCCGCAAGCGGACGAAGTTTTGGATTGGCAAAATAACCCACAAGAATGGCATACCCTCTTGATATTACTTGTATTGCTACTGGACTACGTAGTGATATTACCTAAGTATAATGTTCCAACTTTATTGTTATCTTTAATACCTCACAAAAGAAATACTGAAACACTCTAGTTCTTATTGATGAAATATGTATAAAGAAACAAGCGCCTTGATGGTTATATTTGGCGAAAAAGATTAATATCAATGTGAGTTCCACGAGCGGAACCACTACACCCTAGTCGAATTTTGACGATTAGAGGTCTAAGCGACTCCTATTTTATTCAGCAGTCTAAAAGTCGGGTCTCTTGTCAATCGAAAAGCTAGCTGGGAAATTCTCTAGAGAAGTGATTGTATCAAAGTACGAAACAAAAATTCCGCTGTGCAAAAATTTTCTCCATCTGCTGTAGCTATTTTGACCCCACTTTCTAAATTCATCAGCTTCAGACTGAGCTTTGGATAATCAGTTGCATCGCAGTATGTCCCTCAACAGTAAGGACAAAGACTTTACTGGATAAACACCATTGGCTAGTAGTTTTTTTCAAGCGACTTGGATTTAACGAGCCAACCACCCCTAATCGACCTAAACACATGGACAAACTATTAGAGTTGCCAGAAGAGAAAGAGCTAAGTTCTCGCAGCTTTCCAGGGTTACTTAAGCAGGTAGTCGGAGCGGTAGAAGACAATCAACAAAGTTTAAGAACTTCAGCCTCATACAGATTGTCCAAAATATTTGCTCCAAAGCTTCAGGAGAAGGAGCTTGGTCATGTCGAGCAAGCTATTAAGCTTCTCAATGTAGACCTAAGTAGCACATCAATAGCGGAGCTATTAAGCCATCTAAAGCAAGGGATTATATTTGCGCTCAAGATAGGCTACCTAACCAGGCTGCAACGCGACCAATAAACCTCCCGCTTCTTCAAGATTTCAAAATTGAGGGTGGTGTTGGCGAAACGGTGAGGAGTAAAACGCTCTGAGACTAAGGCATATAGGTCAGATTGCGCCATCGTCAACCGTTAAGAGCGGCAGGTTTTGACTAGATAGTCAAAACTACCACCTCATTTTCCATAACCCCAAGAACTAAAATTTTCCACCTTACCTAAATATCGTGTCCTTAACTATTGCTTATTTAGTCAATCAATACCCTAAAGTCAGCCATAGCTTCATTCGGCGTGAAATTCTTGGCGTTGAGGCGTGCGGCATTCGAGTTCTACGATTTTCCATCCGCTCTCGGGGAGATGAACTGGTGGATGAAGCCGATCTCCAGGAACTCGCGAAGACTCGATTTGTCCTAGGCTCGGGCATCGAGGGTCTTTTAGGCGGACTTTTGAGAGTAATGATGACGAAACCCATCCTATGGAGACGAGGACTCAGATTAGCCTTCCGCTTAGGTCGAAAGTCAGACAAAGGCTTGCTGCGACATCTCGTCTATTTCGCCGAGGCTTGTGTGCTGTTAGAGTGGTTTACCGAATCTGGCGTGTCTCATGTCCATGCTCACTTTGGCACCAATTCCACCACGGTCGCGCTGTTATGTCATGAGATTGGCGGTCCACCCTATAGCTTTACAATTCATGGACCAGAAGAGTTCGATCGAGTTACAGGATTAGCCTTAGTCGAAAAAATCCAACGGGCTGCTTTTGTCGTCGCCATCAGTTCATTTAGCAGAAGCCAGCTTTATCGATGGTGTAGCCACGATCTGTGGTTCAAAATTCATGTTATCCACTGTGGAGTGGATCAAACCTTTCTGATGCAGCAATCAAAACCCATCGTAAGTGAGGCGCAGATAACGTGCGTTGGACGATTGTGTGAACAAAAGGGACAATTACTACTAGTCGATGCAATTAGTCAATTAGCTGCGGAAGGATTACACGTCAAGCTAGTGCTAGTTGGCGATGGTGAATTGCACGATGAGCTAGATAGGTTAATTGCCCGTTTTCGGCTCCAGGATCAAATTACGATCACAGGATGGGCGGATAGTAATGACGTTCGTCAACATATTCTAGACGCTCGAGCAATGGTGCTTCCCAGTTTTGCCGAAGGGCTACCAGTAGTGATTATGGAAGCTTTGGCTCTCGGTCGTCCTGTAATCAGTACCTACATTGCTGGCATCCCGGAACTGGTAGAACCTGGTGTCTGCGGATGGTTAGTACCACCAGGCTCTATCACCGATCTCAAAGCAGCAATTCGCACAGTGTTGCAGCTTCCCAACATCACCTTAGAGCAGATAGGGCAAGCTGGTAAAGAGCGAGTTGCGCAACACCACCGATCTGACGTTGAGGCAGGTAAGCTGGCACAGCTATTTCAGGAGAGCATCTCGAAGAGGATGGCTGAGAAGTAGGAAAGCTCTCGAAAGATAACCTGTCGATCGCAAATCAAGACAATCAAGACGGTATTTTAAGAGCTATGACCACACCGTCTCTGAGCAATCTAAGCCAGGGGAAATGGGAACTTTTGGCGTAACTACTCAGGAAAAGGAAGTAAGGGTTTGCGACACAACCCGGAAGCATTAGTAAGGTTCAAAGAACTCTCAGGGATAGTGAGGCAAGTGTCTTGAGCGACCCAACACCCAAAAAACTAGCCATCAGTCGAGACGAGATCCGAGCGATCTATGTCGAAGGCGAAGATGCGATCATTGCCCTGGTTGAGAGGCTATTGCAGCAGATTGTGGTTCTGGAAGAATGGGTCAAAGCGTTAGAGAATCAACTTGCCAAAAATAGTCGTAATAGCAGTAAGGCGACTTCTGCTAAAGAAAGTACCCATAGTTTAGAATAGCGCCAGTTCTCTGACGCATCTAGGAGCCAGCGGATAGACGTTGCAAGTGAACCGGAACGGTTACTCAGGTCTAGTCGAATCGAAGATCTGCGACTTGCCGCCTCTAAAATGCATGGAATAGAACGGCGCGGCTTTCAAGCGGAGAGGGCGCTGAAGTATTGTAATGGCAGTGCCCGAATTACAGGGCGGGTCTTTGGATGGGGACGGAAGACCGTGGAACTGGGACTCGCCGAAAAGCGCACAGGACGGGTTTGTATCGGTGCTCAATCAACTGCGAGTGGGGCGAAACGATGAAAAGACAAGTACCCCGACGTTGCCACTGCTTTACAACAGTTAGTCGAGGCACATGCGCTTTCCCTCGAGCTTTCGTTTCAGCCTTACCTCGCTTTGTCAATTAAGCAGGGCTAGCCACCTTAACAATTTTTGCTGGCACACCAACGGCAGTGGCTTCTGAAGGAACATCGCAAAGCACGACAGCATTTGCACCAATCTTTGCATGATCTCCGATTGCTACAGCACGGATAACTTTTGCACCAGCACCCACTTCTACGTGACCGCCAATTTTTACCCCTCCCACTATAGTGACTTGCTGCATCAACAAGCAGTTGGGACCTATATGAGCGCTCGGATGAATTACCACTCCATTTGGATGTATCAGTAAAAGACCGCCTTCAATTTGGCAGTTTAGAGGAACATCTGCTCCTGTAACCACAGTCCAAAAGCGATGTTGAAGAATGCTTAACTTACAAAAGTAGAACCCTAAAATCCCACCTTTTTTTTGCCATGTTTGGTAGCTCCGGATTGATCTAATCAGTTGCCGTCCAGGCTCCCACCAGCGGTAAAGTTCTTCGCGGCTCCAATCTGGTTCAATTGCAGACACTGTAGATAACGTTGTATTACGCATTGCCATTGAATAATCGTTCAGACTGTTCTTTGGAAAAAATCGAGTGTTTAGACAAAAAGCTACCTCTCTTTGTAAAGTTCAGTGATTGAGCCAAACATCGGGCAGAGCCACAACTGTACATATCTTACAAGGTCAATTTGCCAAAATGGGGCATTTCATAAACTTCAACAGGAACTTTACTTACTCCGGTACCGATGATTCTGCTATTGCAAGTGAAGTTTAAGCTCGACTTTAGCCATTTTAGGCGGCGCGGCACAACAGGCTAGACTAGCGATCGAACAAGGCTTTTGGGGGCGTTGCTGAATTGTGCCAACAGGACAATGATGGAGAACCGTGCAAGCATACAATGCTGCAACGGTCGATTGGGCATCGGGTACGATTCAGCCAATTAAACCGTTGACCTAGCGCGTAGTTCCAATACCGTCGCAATAACTCTGACCACATTTCGAGGGTCAAGGTTTGGCGGTTGGTCGGGTTGAGCTTGTACTGATATGTGAGTAGCATGGAGGGATGATCGCACTTAGCGCCATGACTCTCAAGAATGGCTAAAGAAACGTTTACGACCTCAATATTCATTTAGTGCTTGTCACTAAGTACCGGGAAAAGATCATCAATCGAGCCATGCTGCTTCGGCTCAATGAAATTCTGGCTGCTACCTGCCTGAAGTGGAGAAGCACGCTCACTGAATTTAATGGGGAAGACAATTACGTCCACTTACTGATCAGCTATCCGCCTGATGTCGAGATGAGCAAGCTGGTAAATAACCTCAAAACCGTCTCAAGTCGATTAATCCGCAAGGAGTTTGCCCATGAAATCAACGCAACTTACCAAAAAGCAGTGTTCTGGAGTGGGGCGTACTTTGTCGCATCGTGTGGCGGGGTCACTGTCGAACAACTTAAATCCTACGGGGAGAACCAGGACTCTCCAGTTGATTGACCAGGCATCGAGCCTGACCAATCAACCCTCCTATCCCCCTCACCGCCCATCGGAGTACAGAGGTGGCGGGAGTACCCCGGAGGGTTAGATGGATAAAGTCGAGCTTAGACCAGAGGCTTCTCATCTTTCACTGAGTTGAAATCTTATCTATAACCCTTGTGAGGATCAGAGGATAAGGCGAACGTAAGCCTAAACTCACTTTCTCAATGCGATAGGTTTCTGAAGATTTTGTATCGGAATGTCACAATCTTGGCTCTTTGTTAATAAGTGTTGCAACTCCTTGATCCCTTTGCTAGGGTATGCAGGTCAAGTGATTACGGGTTGATTCTTGTATTTAGGAGTTGTGTCTCATGCTTTACCTCACCCTCACCTCTAATCCCATCCCCTGAATCCTGGAATTGCCTATGGGAGCAAAACACAGCGAACTGTCAATCATTAAGTAGCAGGCGCTCAACTTCAAGCTCCACTCAAAGATTTCCCCCAGCTCTTTGTACCCTTCGTCAGTTCAGCAAAGGCTGGGAACACCCTAAAACCTCACTACTTGGAGGCTTTAACATGAATATTCAAGGAAAAACCGTTCTCGTCACGGGCGCTTCTCGTGGCATTGGACGAGCGATCGCCCTGGAATTTGCTCAACAAGGAGCGCAACGGCTCATCTTAGTGGCACGAACCTATCAACGGTTAGTCGAGGTGGCAACTGAAATCGAAGCCTTGGGCGTGGAAGCGGTTCCGATCGCGTTAAATCTGGCTCACCCTGTAGAAGTTAACATTGCGGTCGCTCAAGCTTGGCGCGATTATGGTCCCGTTCACCTACTCGTCAACTGTGCAGGAGTTGCCCATCAAACACCCTTTTTACAAGCCCAACTGCCTCAGATGCAGGAAGAGATTGCCCTAAATCTCATGGGAATGTACACCATTACTCGGCTGATTGCCCGACGCATGGCAGTGCAACGGCAAGGCACGATCGTCAATGTATCAAGCCTGATGGGAAAGATTGCTGCTCCCACGATGGCAACCTATTCCGCAACCAAGTTTGCTATTTTGGGATTCACTCAAGCACTGCGGGGAGAACTTGCAGTGCACAATATTCGAGTCATCGCCCTACTGCCATCGCTGACGGATACAGACATGGTTCAGAACTTTCAGTGGTTTCGATGGGTCACGCCAACCACCCCTGCGAAAGTGGCTCAAACGCTCGTGGTGGGACTCGAAAAGGAATCGCCAGAAATCTTAGTGGGATGGCAAAGCCATCTTGCTGTGTGGAGCAACCGCTTGATGCCGTGGTTAGTCGAAACCGTTTCGCGATTAGCATCTCCTCTCGCCGAAAATCGTCAAGCACTTGATGCCCGACTCAGAGAAGCTAGAGCAGATTCCCGTTAAGGGCTTCTCATTGAGAGTTTCGAGGCTTTGCATTTGAAACTCCATCAACCAATTTTATTGGCTAAAGCCTCCCCCACGGCGGAGGCTATTTTTATGCTCACTCTTCGGCTACCCCTAGAACAGAGCCAACCACTATTAGCGTGCATCCCGGTTCATCGCAAAGTTGTAGATGGCGAGGGCGATCGCCAAGACTAGAAGAAAGTGAATTAACCCACCTGCGATATGCAGCGCGAATCCTGCTATCCACAAAACAAATAGCAGAACGACAATTCCCCAAAGCACACCAAACATAGCGTTTACCCTTGAAGCGATGTATATGGACAGACTTTAGATGATCGTTCCCGTTCAGCAACCATCCTAAAAGTAGAGATTTTCACGACTCGTCGATCGAGGCTTTCACCACTATTCTTCACCCGCCCCTAAAACGAGTAGCTTGATCTGCGCCTGATGCCGCTAACTGAAACCGCACTCAATAATTTATTAAGGACGGGCTAAAATTTATTAAGGACGGGCTAATCGTAGAGGATGGAATCAGGGCGGGGTTTTGCGCCTGAGCCACACAGCCCGTTAGCAAAACTGCCACTGTAAGTATTCTCAGCCTCATTGCGGATGAAGGCTAATCATTTTCAGGGTTAGTATGCCCTTGCCCTAGAGTTAAGCCATAACAGCTCAAATCAGCCGCAGGAAACTCCAATCCAGCACCGATCGCTGAAGCGGCAGAAGTGAAGGAAGAAGGTACTTACTCAATGCTCTTACTCAAACAAAAAAGATTTAGAGATGTCCAAACAGAGCCTAATTTGAGACACAAGAGTCAAACAAGATAAACCTTTGCTATCTGTATTAGCAGATGGGGGATTGTATAAAGCTCCTGCAAGTTGGCTTTGGGTTCGTTTGAGTGAAGAAGAGCGTCTTAGCCTCAATCCTCATCCTTATCTAGCTGCGGAAACTGATTGAAGACTTTAGTGATGAGCATATAGAGTTCGTCCAAAATTTCCTCCGCTCCTTCTTCATCCACCTCAGTTAACAGTTGCTCAACTCCGCTGCTATGTTGCACAAGGCGATCGGATTGTTCACGGTTAAGAGAAGACATAGCAATGGTTGGTTCCTGATAGTCGCTAGCCATTCATTGTAGTGTTTCTTCCACCCCTCCCCAAAAGATTCCGCCAATCCTGTTTTCGTTTGAGCCACCCAAAGGCAAACCCACTTCACCTGTAACTCACAAGCCGCCCTCTGTTGCAGCGACCCATCTCTAATAGAGCATTCTCTTAGTTTTTCGACCCCGATCGCATTCCCCATCTCAACATCGAAAAAAGAATTTTAGTGCAAACGCAGAGATATAGAGTTTAATGTTCTGTGATTTGCATCATGGACATAACCTATGTCTAGCAATCGCGGTCGTCCGGGGGTATCTCCTTGTTGTTTCGAGTTGCGTGTGGGAGTTTTGATCTATGAGTTACGCGGGCGAGTCTGATCACCCCTCTGTGCTAGAACTAGCCCGATCGGGCAATTTTCGAGCCATTGCCTATTGGCTCAATGTGTTTCTTTTGCCTCACAACCTATATGCGCGGGTCGAATCAGCCCCTCAGTCGGGATGTTTGCATGTGTTTGTTGAATTTCAGCCATCGCCCGATCGTCATGCCAAATCTCCTGAGTTTCGCAGTCAGTTGGTGCAGTTTATCTGTCATCACCTCTGGAAGCTCAACTCAGACGTAATCGAAGGCGTGCAAATAGCAGCGCGATTTGTAGGAAAGCCTCAAGTGATCTGGCGGCAATCAGTGCGAGTGCTGTCTCCGGCACGACGAGCCAAACTTGGACTTCCCTCTAAACAAACGACTTCTATTCGCAGAGCGAGCCAGATTAAATCGCGAGTCCAGCAAGCGACCCGACAAAAAGTGCAGTTTCGGGCACTGCGATCTCTCTTGCTCACAGGCACCACCGCCGCCGCCTTCATTATGGGCTGTTGGTTAGGCTATAGCGATGCGCCGACTGACCAAACGACCGCATCGGCATCTCCTGCCGCGATCGCGTCCTCAAACCGCCCCAATACGGTTCTTACTGCGATGGGCAACGTTCCCGTTGAGACTCCTGACAGCGTGCAGAATGCCAACGATCCCACCGTGACGCTGATGTTTGGCGGAGACGTGACCCTCACCGATGCCTACACTGATTCGGTTGGCATCGATCGCCAGTGGGCATTTGCAACAATGGACGAAACGCGGCAGGCAGATGTGGCAATGGTGAATCTAGAAGCACCTTTCACCACGTCAGCCACGCCTTTACCCGACAAGCAGTTTAACTTCAAAGTTGATCCTGAGAATGTGCAAGTGCTGAAGAATGGCGGCATTGACCTCGTCACTCTGGCAAACAACCACGCGATGGATTATCAGACGGCTGGGCTAGATGACACGATCAAAACACTAGATCAAGCTGGAATTCGTCACATCGGTGCAGGACACACGATCGAAGAAGCTCGTCGCCCAGAAATTTTGGATGTCAAAGGGCAACGAATCGCCTACCTCGGCTATTATGACGGAGACTTTCAGGTGGCAGGAGAAGGCGTTGCTGGGACAAATTCTCGTCAAAATGATCGAGTCGCTGCTGACATCAAAGCGATTCGTAATCAAGTCGATTGGGTAGTGGTGAACTATCACTGGGGTGAAGAGTTAGCCAAATATCCCAGTGATGATCAGATGGATTTGGCACGCTTTACGATCGACCAGGGTGCCGATCTCGTGGTTGGACACCATCCCCACGTTTTGCAAGGGGCAGAGATTTATAAAGGTCGCCCGATCGTTTACTCGCTCGGCAATTTCATCTTTGGCGGCAAGTCGGTGAGCAATTATGACACTGCCGTTCTCAAAGTGGCGCTCAAAGACAAACAGATGAAAGTAGAGTTTGTGCCCGTTGAGGTGAAAGGGTTTCAGCCTAAAGTTGTGAGTGGCGATCGCGGCACTGAGATTTTGCACCAAATCGAGAACGTCTCAGACATTTTCCATGAGCCGATGAAGTCCTCTGTAGTGTTAGATGCCAAAACCAACACGACGGTGACTTCGCCGATCGCTCCTGTGGCGACCCCAGCAGCCGTTCAGAGTTCTCCCCAACCCAGCCCAGACACGAGTCAGCCGATTAACTCAGCCCCCAACCCCGTTGACTCACCCAGCCCACAAACCCCTGGCTCCGTTCAGCCTGATGCCCCAAGTCCAGCTCCAGGATCTCCCGATTCTGGCACGCCCATCACAAAGCCGAGTTCGTCTTCTAACCAGCCCGCCACCGCACCTTGGAAAAACGATTCTTTTATCTCGGCTCCTAGCCCTAGCCCCTCTACACCGACACTAGATCCGGCTCCCGGTTCTACGCCGAGTCCTGCACTGCCTCCTAATCAGCAGGGAGATGCGTCTGTGCCAAATGTTGAGCCTACACCGTCGATCGCGCCTAGCCCCACGAATAGCTTAGAGCCGATGAAGAAGCGATATGCCGATTCTGGCTCTGTTGAGATTGCGGCGATGAGCGTGATATCCAGAGAGTAGAGCAGAATACTCCTTTGTGATCCAGCGACCTGTTACTCTATAGCCTATTAATTCA
>JBBRMC010000090.1:0-9801 GCA_038231055.1 Leptolyngbyales cyanobacterium | reverse complement strand
GATATGACGGTTGAGGGATATCTCAGTTTTGTGGCTCAAATTAAGGGTGTCAATGCGGGCGATCGTCCCCAGCGAATTCAGTCAGCGTTAACGCGCTGCAATCTGCTCGAAAAGCGCAAAACGATTATTCGCAAGCTATCAAAAGGGTTTCGGCAACGAGTCGGCATTGCTCAAGCGATCGTCCATGATCCCCCAGTCATTATTTTAGATGAGCCGACTGTCGGACTCGATCCCCGCCAGATCATTGAAGTGCGGAATCTGATCAAAAATCTGGCAGGAGATCACACTGTCATTCTCTCGACACACATTTTGCCCGAAGTCAGCATGACGTGCAGCCGAGTCGCGATCATCAATCATGGTCAGGTCGTGGCAACGAATACGCCCGAACGGTTGATGACTCAGTTGATGGGCGGGTCAGGCTATGAGCTAGAAGTCGAGGGAGATTTTGAGTCAGTGCAGCGATGTTTGCAGGCGGTGCAGGGCGTGAAAGCGATCGAGCCAGTGCCCACTGATTTACTGCCTCAACATCGTCTCAAAATCAAAGTCGTCTCTGAGTCTGAAACAGAGCTAGGCTCAGAAATTGCGACGGCGCTTGTCAGTCATCGCTTGGGACTTTATGAAATGCGACGAGTGCAGGCAAGCTTAGAAACCGTATTCTTGCAGCTTACGACCGAAGAAACGCCTGTTGAAAGTGCAGAGTCTGAATCTGAAGCCGTGAGCGAGGAGACATCCTAAATGAAACTACTGACCTATAACGTTTTGGCGATTTATCGACGCGAACTGCAAAGCTATTTTGCCTCGCCGTTAGCGTATGCGATCGCGACCATTTACTGGATTTTGGCTGGCATTCTATTCAAAGCCGCCTTTGATGGCGTAATCGATCAAGGAAACTATGTCGATCTTCAAGCTCAGTCTGGGGTTCCCATTCCTCCGATCGATGTCCCCTACGAGTTGCTTCGCTCCTATTTGGGGGTGATGGGTTCGCTATCACTGTTTGTGTTGCCCATTTTATCGATGGGACTTTACGCCGACGAACGCAAACGTGGCACTCTCGAATTATTGGCAACGTCTCCGATCACGAACTGGGCAGTCGCGATCGGGAAATTATTAGGAGTGCTGACCTTTTTTATCACGATGTCGCTGCCGTTGCTGTTGTATGAAGCGATCGCTCTCAATGGTGTAAATCCTCCTGTGCCCCTCAGCGTGATTCTTCTAGGTCATTTAGGATTAATTTTACTAGCTGCTTCAGTGCTTTCCCTTGGAATGTTCGTCTCTTCGTTAACAGACAGCACGATTTTAGCGGCGATTCTTACCTTTGCGTTAGTTCTCTGTTTGTGGATCGTCAGTGAATTAGCCAAAAACTTCGGTGGAATTGTAGGGGATGCGCTATTTAATCTATCGCTGCTCAAGCATTACACAAACTTAGTTCAAGGCGTAGTTGACACGAGTAGTTTAGTGTTGTTTGCTAGCTATATTTTTCTCGGAGTTTTTCTCACCGCTCAATCGATCGACGCATTGCGATTCCAACGTTCTTAGGATTGTGGATTTAATAACGTCGAATTTTCTCTCGCCCCAACCCTCTCTCCTACCGTGTACACACAAATGGTTAATTGCTTCGGTTCAGTCAGCTTGTGCCCCCTAAATCCCCCAAAATTGGGGGACTTTGAATCGGAGTAATGGCACTAAACTCTAGAGACTTTTCTGGCTCAAAGTCCCCCAGAATGGGGGATTTAGGGGGCGAAGGATCTCAGCCATGACCGATCGAGCAACTTGTGTGTGCACGGTAGCCCTGGGGAGAAAGAGCCATCTAGTTCCCTTTTTCCTTGGGGCGAAGGGGTGAGGGGATGAGGGCAAAAGACTAAACCACAGCGCACCCATTCCTCCAAGTTAGTTAATCCACAGTCCTTAGTGATCCTTATGAAGACCTCACAGCCTCGTCCCGCATTCCTCAAATATTGGAGAACTCTATTTTGGGCAGGTCCTCTTCTGACGATTATGGGCATCTCAGCCGGGGTCGTCTCAGGTGGCTGGACTTCGATCCCGCTAGGGTTGATCATCCTTGGCATTGTGATCATGGGGCTATGGGTGGTGTTTTTAGGTCGCGGAGGCGATGCGCGGCAACCTCAATTTTGGAGTCGGCGATCGACGCAAGTTAGCACCAATGCCTTGGTCAGCACGATCGCGGTTTTTGTGATTTTGGGATTGCTCAATTTCTTAGTGAGCCGTCACCCAACGAGAATTGATTTAACCGAAGGTCAACTATTCACTCTTTCGCCAGAGTCTCAGCAAGTGGTGCGTGAGTTACCCCAGGCGGTGAAAGTGTGGGTTTTTGACAGCCAGCAAAATTCTCAAGACCGGGATTTGTTAGAAAACTATCAGCGACAAAACCCTAAGTTTTTGTTTGAGTTTATCGACCCTGAAGCTAACCCCGGATTGGCGACTTCGTTTGGGATCAAAAACAGTGGCGAAAACCGGGATGTCTATTTAGAGTTGCAGTCGAGTAAGCGCAGACAGTTTGTGCAGAGCATCAGCCCTCAGATTCGCCTCTCCGAAAACCGCATCACTAGCGGAATTTTGCAACTCACGAGCGATCGCCAGTCTAAACTCTATTTTCTGCAAGGACAGGGAGAACGATCGCTCGATCCAGGACAAGGTGCAATTTCCCAGGCGACTCAAGCGCTCAAAGATAAGAATTTTATTGGTGAACCCCTCAATTTGGGATTTACCGGAAAAGTGCCTGCGGATGCGGTGGCAGTGATGGTCGTGGGTCCAGTTCGCCCGTTGCCTGAGGCAGAGACAAGTGTACTGCAAACCTATCTCAATGAGGGCGGCAATCTGCTCGTCGCGGTTGACCCCACGATCAAATCGGGGTTAGAGACTCTGCTAAATGGGTGGGGCGTTAAATTGGACGATCGCGTGGTAATCAACGCCTCCGATCGCCAAGTTCGTGGCAAAGGTCCGACAGCCGTTGTGATCGCCCAGTATGGTGACCATCCAATCACCAAAGATTTTCGCAACAGCAATTCGATTTATCCACTGGCACGTCCTTTAGAAATCACTCCGGTTCCGGGGGTGCAATCAACGCCTCTATTATTGACCGATCCCAACAGTTGGGCGGAAAGCAACCTCAAAGAGCAGCCTCTCAAATTTGATGGCGGCGATCGACCCGGACCGATCGCGATCGGCGCAGCGTTCTCTCGCCAAGTCACGCCCTCAGTGCAACCAAGTCCGTCTCCATCGGTTAGCTCATCTCCTCAAGCATCTGTGGCTCCGTCTTCGAGTCCATCTGCATCGGCTAGTCCGTCGGCAACTCCAAGTCCGACTCCAACGCCATCGGCTCCAACCTTTGCTCAAGGGACTAAAGAGTCACGTCTCGTCGTTTTTGGTAACTCTACGTTCGCCACCGACGGACTGTTTGGTCAATATCTGAATGGAGACGTGTTTGTCAACTCGGTGAGTTGGCTGAGTCAGCAAGATCAGCAGCCGTTATCGATTCGCCCCAAAGACTTAAAAAATCGCCGCATTACCCTCACAAACGAGCAAGCCGGCGTTTTAGGATTCATTGCCCTGATTGCAGTTCCGCTAGTAGGCTTGACAAGCGCTAGCTTTGTTTGGTGGAGACGACGATAAAATCTGTAGACTCCATAACACTTAGAGCGATCGTACGATTTTCCTTGCAAAATAGATTCACTGGCTTTTTCGTGCTCTCGCTAACTATCATGTCAATCCTGAATCGATCGCCTCAGACTGAAACAGAAACCCGGACTCGCATTCTCAAGTCCGCGCTTAAGCTGTTTGCTCGCAATGGCTATGATGGCACCACGACCCGCGACTTAGCAGAACACGCGGGAGTTGCAGAAGGAACGCTGTTTCGTCATTTTGACAACAAGAAGGCGATTTTAGTCGAGATTGCTACCCAGGGATGGATCGAGATTCTCACAGATTTGCTGACTGAGTTGAGCGAAATGGGCAGCTACAAAGCCGTGGCACAAGTGATGCGGCGACGAATGTTACATCTGCACCAAAATGCAGATATGCTCAAGGTCTGCTTTATGGAAGCGCAGTTTCATCCTGATTTGCGTGAGCACATCCAGTCAGAAGTGATCAACAAAATGACGGATGTGGCAGAAGCCTTCTTTCAAACTGCAATGGATCGGGGCGTTTATCGTCAGATGAATCCCAAACTGGTAGCGCGAGTGTTTTTGGGTATGTTTGCGGTGGCAGGCTTCAGTCAAGATACGATTATGGGAGCCGATAGCTCTCCAGGTGAGCTGAAAGAGATGGCAGAAGGGTTAGCTGACATCTTTCTAAACGGAGTCTTGGCATAGTCAGGAGACCCGCTAATGTCCTGAAAGATTTGTGTGAGATTGGCTGTCCTAAAGTCTCCTAGCGCGTATACATAAATTGCTCTGAATCCCGATCGCTTGGGGTTTGCCCCCTAAATCCCCCAAAATTGGGGGACTTTGACAAAGAGAACTCGATTTAGAAAACTCTTTCCTCTCAAAGTCCCCCAGAATGGGGGATTTAGGGGGCACCAGCCGATCGAAACGCAGTGACCCATTGTTTTTCGTCGATCGCGCCACATCCAAAAGTCGAAAAGTTTAAGAGATTCGCAAGTTCTTGCAGAAGTAGTGAGATTTACGAGAAGCTAATAACGCTGCGCTGTTCGTCTGCTCTATTCTGTGAATCTACCTCCTTCTGTTCTAACTGCAATAGCCCCTACCGACTGGCACGGCAGCTTAGATCTAGAGTTTGCAAACCATCAAGGTTCGACTCAGATCATTCACACTCAGGCAAAGGCACCTCTAAAGATACAACGCCCCTTTTATCCAGAGGGATCTGAGGTTTGTCATAGCGTGATCATGCACACCGCAGGCGGAGTTGTGGGGGGCGATCGGCTCTCTGTCGATATTTGTCTTCAGCCCAATACTCAAGCGCTTGTCACCACGGCAGCAGCTAGCAAGATTTATCGCACGAATGGACGAGACGCTAGACAAATCATTCACCTAGACGTAGCCAGCGGAGCCTGCTTAGAGTGGTTGCCGCAAGAGACGATCGTCTTCAATCGAGCCATTTATCGCCAAGAAATGCGAGTTAATCTCGCGCCTGATGCGAGCTGGCTCGGCTGGGAGATCACTCGCTTTGGTCGCAGTGCTAGAGGCGAACGGTTTATTGAAGGGGACTGGCGATCGCAGACCGAAGTTTGGCAGCACGATCGTCCGATTTGGGTCGATCGTCAGTGGCTACCAGGCAGTGAGGAGTTATTCAGCAGTCCTCACGGGTTGGCAAACTATCCAGTCGTGGCAAGCTTTGCTTGGATTGGGCGATCGGTTGATCCAGAATTGGTTGAAAAAGCTCGTTCCGTTTGGGTCGGAGATGGAGAGATTGGCGTGACTCGTCTGATGTCTGGGCTACTGTGTCGTTATCGAGGCACGTCTACAATGGAGGCGCGGCAGTGGTTGATGGAGGTCTGGCGTTTGATGCGATCGTGGTCTCTCGATCGACCTGTCTGCATTCCAAGAGTTTGGCAACTATGATGGAGGTAACGTGAACAGCAAGCTTCCGATTGAAATCTCTCCAGATAAGATTACTGATTTTTGTCAGCGACATCACATTTTGAAGTTATCTCTATTCGGTTCTGTTTTGCGAGAAGATTTTAACTCTGATAGTGACTGAAGATCTTCCGATCCTATTAGCTGAACTAGAACCCATTGTTGATCACGATACCCAGAGATAGAGATGCAATTAACACCCCAAGAGAAAGATAAACTGCTAATTTTTACGGCTGCATTGCTGGCAGAGCGACGAAAAGATCGAGGCGTAAAGCTCAATTATCCTGAAGCGATCGCTTACATTTCGGCAGCGATTTTAGAAGGAGCAAGAGATGGTCGCACCGTTTCAGAACTGATGAGTTATGGGACGACTTTGCTGACGCAAGATGATGTCATGGATGGCATTTCTGAGATGATTCACGATGTCCAGGTTGAGGCAACGTTTCCAGACGGGACTAAATTAGTCACCGTGCATAATCCAATTCATGGAGGTAACTTATGATTCCGGGTGAACTGTTGATTGATGACGGAGAAATCGAACTGAATGCAGGGCGAGAAACCGTGACCTTGAAGGTTGCTAATCAGGGCGATCGTCCGATTCAAATTGGGTCTCATTTTCACTTTTATGAAGTGAATTTAGCGTTGGAGTTCGATCGTAATCAAGCGCGAGGAATGAGACTAGATATCCCGGCAGGAACGGCGGTGAGATTTGAACCGGGAGACGATCGAGCGGTCACGTTAGTCCCGTTGGCTGGCACTCGTGAAGTATATGGATTCAACGCCAAAATCGAAGGTGCGCTGGATGAAAAGCCTAAAAAGGAAAAATCAAAGAAGAAATCTAAGCATTCGTAAGGGTTTAGGAATCAGTTAAATCAAATCTATGTATCGACTTTATAATTTTCCTCCGTCGGGCAACTGTTACAAACTGCGTTTGTTGCTCACCCAACTTCAAATCCCGTTTGAACTGATCTCTGTGAATCTGCTCAATCAAGAAACCCGTCTACCAGAGTTTTTGCAGAAAAATCCCAGTGGGAAGGTGCCTGTTTTAGAAATTGAACCCCATATATTTCTGACAGAATCCAATTCGATTTTACTCTATCTCTCTGAGGAAACTGATTTCTTTCCCGTCGATCGCTTAGAAAAAAATCAAGTTTTCAAATGGCTATTTTTTGAGCAATTTAGTTTAGGTGCTAATTTATCTCGACCTCGATTTTGGATTTCTATTCTCAAACAACCTGAGAAATTTACGCCTCTAATTGCCTATCATCAAGGGTTAGGAAAAGCTGGTTTAGAGGTGATGGAAAAACACTTAACTGATCACTCATTTTTTGTAGGAGAACGCTATACGATCGCTGATATCGCTCTCTATTCCTACAGCCACATGGCGGATCAAGGCGGATATGACATGAGCCAGTTTCCCAAGATTCACGAGTGGTGCGATCGCGTTCAGTCTCAACCTAATCACATCCGAATTGATTAACCTTGTTAATCCCTTGCTAAGTTAAAGTTAAATGCTCAAACTGGAGGAAAAGCCATGCTGAATGTCGCTCTCACTGATGAAGCAGAGAAATATTTGGTCGAAATTTTAGCCCAAGAAAAAACGACTAGTCAGGAACTGCTTCAACGACTTCTCCACCAACATTGGCAAGACTTGCAGCCTCGAAAAACTGTCTTAGAACGAATGGGCGATCGACCTCGACATTTTCTATCAGGTCCTGAAAACTTATCCGATCGAGACGTGCGTAAAAAGTTGATTGCTGAACACGTTCAAAAGCGCCACGAACGAGAGCAGAACCAGGAATGACAACCTATCCTTCTACGATTTTAGTGGACACCTCAATTTTCGTCGCTTTTTACAATTCAGCAGATCGTAACCATTCTCAAGTAAGTAGTTTTTTTGCAAGTTGTACGAGTCAATTAATTACAAGTTTAGGCTGTGTTACAGAGGCAATGTGGTTGCTTTCTTCTAACTGGCTTGTGCAAAATGATTTCTTAACAGATTTAGCTCAAGAAGTATACAGATGTGAGCCGCTCACCCCAAGCGATTTTGCGCGAATTGCTGAACTAAATGCTCAGTATGCTGATTTGCCCGGTGATTTCGCAGATTTATCTTTAATTGTGATTTCTGAACGGTTAAATATTGCTGCTATTGCAACCTTAGACAAAGATTTTGATATTTATCGTCGCTATCGAAAACAACCGTTCGATCGTATCTTTCGCCCTTAATTTTTCACTGTGAGGAAGACCACATGAGCTACCGCATGAACCGCCGCGCCTACGCTGAAACCTTTGGTCCGACTGTGGGCGATCGAGTGCGTCTGGCAGACACCGAACTAATCATTGAAGTCGAACACGACCACACCACCTACGGCGAAGAGGTGAAGTTTGGCGGCGGCAAAGTGATTCGCGATGGCATGGGACAGTCGCCGATCACCAACGAAGATGGCGCAGTCGATGCGGTGATTACTAACGCGCTAATTCTGGACTGGTGGGGCATTGTCAAAGCCGATGTTGGGATTAAAGACGGTAAAATTGCCGCGATCGGAAAAGCCGGAAATCCCTACATTCAAGACAACGTGACGATCATTATTGGACCCGGCACCGAAGCGATTGCAGGCGAAGGCATGATTCTCACGGCGGGCGGCATTGACACCCACATTCACTTTATCTGTCCGCAGCAGATTGAGGTGGCGATCGCATCGGGCATCACGACGATGATTGGTGGAGGCACTGGACCTGCCGCCGGAACGAATGCAACCACCTGCACGCCCGGTCCCTGGAATATCTACCGAATGCTGCAAGCTGCCGACGCATTCCCGATGAACATCGGATTTTTGGGAAAAGGCAACAGTTCGCAACCAGCCGCCCTTGAAGAACAGGTGAAAGCAGGCGTAATCGGGCTAAAACTCCACGAAGATTGGGGGACGACCCCCGCCGCGATCGATAACTGTCTCAATGTAGCAGATCACTACGATGTACAGGTTGCCATTCACACCGACACCTTAAACGAAGCCGGATTTGTTGAAGATACGATCGCGGCGTTCAAACAGCGAGTCATTCACACCTATCACACCGAAGGTGCAGGCGGCGGACACGCCCCTGACATCATCAAAGTCTGCGGTGAGGCAAATGTCTTGCCGTCCTCGACCAATCCGACTCGCCCCTACACGCTCAACACGCTAGACGAACACCTGGATATGTTGATGGTCTGTCACCATCTCAGCCCCAGCATCCCTGAAGATGTGTCGTTTGCCGAATCGCGAATTCGCCGAGAGACGATCGCGGCTGAAGACATCTTGCACGATTTGGGTGCGTTCAGTATGTTGTCGTCTGACTCTCAGGCAATGGGACGCATTGGTGAAGTGATTATTCGCACCTGGCAAACGGGACACAAAATGAAAGTCCAGCGCGGTGCCTTGGCAGAAGATTCGTCACGCAATGATAATCACCGAGCTAAGCGCTACATCGCAAAATATACGATCAATCCGGCGATTACTCACGGCATTTCTAAACACGTCGGCTCGATCGAGGTTGGTAAATTAGCCGACTTGTGTTTATGGCGACCTGCCATGTTTGGGGTTAAACCTGAAATGGTGATCAAAGGCGGCATGATTGCCTGGTCACAAATGGGCGATGCCAACGCTAGCATTCCTACGCCGCAACCTGTGCATATGCGTCCGATGTTTGGCAGTTTTGGGGGCGCGATCGCCAAGACTTCTCTCACCTTTCTTTCTCACATCGCGCTCAAAAAAGGCATTCCCGACCAGCTAAATCTTCAAAAAACCGCCGTTGCCGTCTCCAACATTCGCAATCTGTCAAAACTCAATATGAAGCTCAATGATGCCCTACCCCACATTGAGGTAGACCCCGAAACTTACGAGGTGCGTGCCGATGGGCAACTGCTCACCTGCGAACCTGCAACCGTGTTGCCCATGGCGCAACGATATTTCTTGTTCTAGGGCACTAGCAACTCTTGGAGATTCTCCTAACCTTCATTTAAAAGGTAAGGAACCTGATTCAGAGTTCCCTCTCTTTTCAAGAATAATTTGGAGGGATCTCGCACGTTCTGCTACTCGTTGTAGGATTTTCTCAAAGATCCTCATTAAGGATCGTGGATTAAATAACCTGTAAGACTTGTGAGCGTCTTCTGCCCTCCTCACGAAGTGGGGCGAAGCCCTCGCCAACCCTTCTCCCCAAGGAGAAGGGAGCTAGAGTCATGTTCCCTCGTCTTGGAGAGAGGGCTAGTAGT
>JBBRMC010000089.1:0-9916 GCA_038231055.1 Leptolyngbyales cyanobacterium | reverse complement strand
GCTGGTTTTGCTTGCTCCGGCATTTTGTTTTCTCAATCATTGGCTGCCCAAACTGGGAGAAACCCAGCTACAGCGATGGCAATCTGGGCAGCCTCTCATGGTTTACCACTATGCAGCAGAGCGATTGTTGCCCTTAAATTATCAATTTATAGTGGACTGTGCCCACTATGATCAGGCGCGACTGCAACGCCCTGTTCCTACCCTAATTTTCCACGGCATTAACGATGACGTGATCCCCGTTGAAGCTAGTCGCGAATATAGAGCATTGCGCCCTTGGGTCGAGTTGACCGAACTTAATAGTGACCACTCATTGCTTGATGTAAGGGATTTAATTTGGGGATCAATCACTAAGTTTTTAGAGTTGTAGATCCAGCATTGGGGGCAAGAGTGGTTTATCTGTCCCCATCCGGTTTGAGGAGCTTTGTAAATATTAATCTTCTCAACCAGATAACATCAAAATTACGTCATTCTTTTTTATCTAAACTAATACAATAGTCCTGATCACTCTTGCAAACGGAAGTTGCTTTCAAAGAAATGTTTGCTAATATGCTTAACGATCGTGCTAGATGATTCTCTCTAAACGCATGACTTATTAAAGCTTAAGCATTCACGATGATTCTCTGTCTTACAAGAGAGAAGCTCAGAGTTTAAGTCGAGTATGGTTGAAACACAGCGCAATTCGAGCTTAGATTCGGTAGTGATGCCTGATCGCTGAGTTCCCTTCCAGCCTTTCTGACCCAATTGTCGTTCCCAAGGAATTTATTATGGTAGAACCTGAATTGAAACAAGCGGAGTATTCCACCAGTGACACTCCTAGTGTCACCATTGAGCCAAGCAGCTCTAGCATTCAGCTAGATCAAGCGGGCACGTTAGCGCCCCTCTCTACTAGCGAAGGCAACGAGCAGTGGCGAGAAATTGGTGAGAAAGCCTATAGTTTCCTGGCATTACTGCCCGAATATTTAGGGCGGTTCTTTTCTGAATACCGCAAACCGCTCGTGACTCTGGGTTTGATTTTTGGCTCGATCGTGTCGGTCAAACTCACTCTAGCTCTGTTAGGTGCCATCAACGATGTACCTCTCCTAGAGCCAACGTTTGAGCTAATTGGGTTGATTTACACCGTTTGGTTTGTCTATCGCTATTTACTCAAATCGTCTAACCGTCAAGAGTTGGGTCAAGAATTTGACAAGCTGAAGTCTCAAGTGGTTGGTAAGTAGATACAGGTTGTTTTTGTCCTAAACGCGCTGCCCAGGAGGAATTTATCTCTCTTGGGCAGTCTCATAATCAGAGGAAGTTTGGGTTATTGAATTTTGGCAGGAGTCTGTGAGTGTAATTTTGTTTGACTTTGATGGCACGATCGCGAACAGCATCGATACAGGCATCACAATCATTAATCGGTTAGCAAAAGATTTTGGCTATAAGCAGCTAGATTTAGATGAGATCAAACGGCTGCAAAATCTTAGCTCTAGAGAAATCGTTAAGCAGTCAAAAGTTTCGATCTTCGCGTTGCCGTTTTTAGTCCGCCGATTTCAGGCAGAGTTGAACCGCGAGATTCAAAATCTGCACCCCATTCCAGGCATGAGAGAAGCATTACTCACTTTAAAGCAGCATGGCGATCGGTTAGGCATCATCTCATCTAACTCCGAGGAGAATGTCCGAGCCTTTCTTAAGGCTCAGAGCTTAGAGTCGGTTTTTGATTGGGTTTCGTCGAGTCCAAAGATTTTTGGCAAAAGTCGCGTTATCAAGCAGGTCATTCGGCAAAATCGTCTCGATCCCCAAACTGTTTTTTACGTAGGCGACGAAACAAGAGATATTGAAGCGGCTAAAAAAAGCAAGGTGCGCTCGATCGCTGTGAGCTGGGGCTTTAACTCAAGGCAGGCTTTGGCAGCCTATCAGCCAGATTTTTTAATTCAGCATCCACAAGAATTTGCAGGGATCATCCACCAAGATGAAGAACCTAAAATTGTTGTCTACAATACATAATTTCTCAGCGTTTCTATAGTTCCCATTAAAGGAGACCCCGTTCTGCAAATGCCTTCCTAAGATAGAAGTAATGGCATTCAGACATTCGTACTCTACGGACAATGCTGGGTGACCAAAACCAGGGAGGATTAAGAAGAATGGTCGAAGCTTACCAACCGCTTGAGCGCGATTATGCCCTCGATCGCGACTGCAAAACCCTCTCTCGTCATGTCTTAGAGCAACTCCGTAGCTTTTCTCCTGATGCTCAAGACCTGAGTGCACTGATGAATCGCATCGGTCTCGCAGGCAAGCTGATTGCTCGTCGTTTGAGTCGAGCAGGTCTGATGGAAGGTGTTTTAGGGTTCACAGGCGATGTGAATGTTCAGGGTGAATCGGTCAAGAAGATGGATGTTTACGCCAACGAGGTGTTTATATCGGTGTTTCAGCAAAGTGGCTTAGTTTGCCGTCTTGCTTCCGAGGAGATGGAGCAGCCTTACTACATTCCCGAAAACTGCCCGATGGGGCGCTATACCTTGCTCTATGACCCGATCGATGGCTCCTCAAACGTCGATATCAACATCAACGTCGGCTCGATTTTCTCGATTCGTCAACAAGAAGGTGACGACGCAGACGGCACTGCCAGCGATTTGCTACAAAATGGTCACAAACAGATTGCCGCAGGCTACATTCTCTATGGACCGAGCACCATGTTGGTGTATTCGATCGGACGTGGAGTTCACGCCTTTACGCTTGATCCCAGCTTGGGCGAATTTATTCTCTCAAACGAAAATATTCAAATACCCACCCACGGGTCTGTTTATAGCGTTAACGAAGGTAATTTCTGGCAATGGGATGAGCCGATTCGTGACTACATTCGCTATGTTCATCGTCATGAGGGCTACACCGCTCGTTATGGGGGTGCAATGGTGGGTGATTTTCATCGAATTCTGTTTCAGGGCGGCGTATTTCTCTACCCTGGTACGGTTAAGAGTCCCGAAGGCAAACTTCGCTTGCTTTATGAATCTGCGCCGATGGCGTTTTTGATTGAGCAAGCTGGCGGACGCGCTAGCACGGGCACTCAAGACATCTTAGATGTGATCCCAACTAAAATTCATGCTCGCACCCCTTTGGTGATTGGCAGCACAGAAGATGTGGCACTCGTAGAGTCATTCATTCAAGAACGCACCAAAGAGCGCGATGACGAGTTGATGGCGAAGCGATGAAGAATTTTGACTGTTAAATTTTGACTGTTGAATTAAAGTTCAACTCAACCCAATTACAAGGAGTATTTCCATGACAGCAGCTAATCATCTATTAGAAATCAAAGACTACGGTCAAAGTATCTGGATGGACAACTTGAATCGTGATTTGATTCAATCCGGCGATCTGAAGAAAATGATCGAAACTGAAGGGTTGCGAGGCATCACCTCGAATCCGGCAATTTTTGAAAAAGCGATCGTCGGCAACAAAATCTACGACGAAGACATCGAAGCGGGGATCAGAGCCGGAAAACCGTTGATGGATATCTATGAATCCCTAGTGTTTAAAGACATTCGCGATGCCTGTGATATCTTTTTGCCCATCTATGAAGAGTCTGGCGGACTTGATGGCTACATCAGCATTGAGGTACCTCCGACGATCTCTGAAAATACCGAATCTACGATCGCAGAAGCGCGGCGCTACTACAAAGAGATTGGTCGCCCCAATGTGATGATCAAGATTCCAGGAACCGTAGAAGGGTTGCCTGCCGTTGAGCAAGTAATTGCAGACGGAATCAACGTGAACGTAACGCTGCTATTCTCAGTGCAAAGCTACATCAACACAGCGTGGGCATATGTTCGCGGTCTAGAGGCACGAGTCGCCAAGGGTGAAGACATTAGCAAAATTGCCTCCGTCGCGAGTTTCTTCTTGAGCCGAATTGATAGCAACATCGACGATCGTATCGACGCACTACTCGCTAAAGGCGTAGATCAAATCACCCAAGAGGCAAAGCTGAAAGCGATTAAAGGCAAAGTCGCGATCGCCAGCGCTAAAATCGCTTATCAGGAGTATAAGAAAATAATTGCCGACGATCGCTGGTTAGCACTCAAAGAAAAAGGTGCAAACGTGCAGCGACTTTTGTGGGCAAGTACAGGCACCAAAAATCCCGAATACAGCGATGTCATGTATGTCGATGAATTAGTCGGTCCTGATACAGTCAACACTTTGCCACCTGCTACGATCAAAGCCTGCGAAGACCACTGTAACGTTGCCAGCCGCATCGAAACCAATGTTGAAGAAGCATACACCTTGATCAACAGCCTCAAAGATCCCGATGTTGATATCAACCTTGCCGAAGTCATGCAAGAGCTACTTGTAGATGGCATTGACAAATTCATTAAGCCTTTTGAGTCTTTGATGAGTTCGTTGCAGGAGAAGATCGATCGCCTAGCGACCGTTAAATAAAAGATTGCAGGAGGGTGAATTAAGCCGTTCCATTCCTCCTGCCCTCATCCCTCATTCCTTTCCCCCTTCACCCGCCTATGGTTACTTTGCTCGAAAATCCTCTCCGCGTTGGGCTACAGCAGCAGCGAATGCCTGAACCGAACATTATTGTGTTCTTCGGCGCATCTGGTGACTTGACCAAACGCAAACTGGTTCCGGCGCTTTATCATCTCAAGCGAGAGCGGCGACTGCCCCCCGAATTGACGATCGTCGGCGTTGCCCGTCGCGCTTGGAGCGATGACTACTTCCGTGAACAGATGCGCGAAGGCGTAGATCAGTTCTCAGATGGCGTAGGGTCAGAAGCCGCTTGGGAAGATTTTGCAAAGGGTTTGTTTTACTGTCCGGGTGATATTGACAATCCCGAAAGCTATCAAAAGCTCAAGACGCTTCTTGCGGAACTAGACGAGAAACGCGGCACGAGGGGAAATCGAGTTTTCTATCTCGCCGTAGCCCCTAACTTCTTCCCGGAGGCAATTCGTCAACTTGGCGCTTCTGAGATGCTCAAAGACCCGCAGAAGACTCGACTGGTGATTGAAAAGCCATTTGGACGCGATTTGAGTTCGGCGCAACGGTTAAATCGGGTGGTCACTCAGGTCTGCAAAGAAGAGCAGGTCTATCGAATTGACCACTATCTGGGTAAAGAAACCGTCCAAAACCTATTGGTGTTTCGATTTGCCAATGCCATTTTTGAGCCGTTGTGGAATCGTCAATTTGTCGATCACGTTCAAATCACGGTGGCAGAAACCGTTGGCGTTGAAGATCGCGCTGGTTACTATGAATCTGCTGGGGCACTGCGTGACATGGTGCAAAACCACTTGATGCAGCTATTTTGCTTAACGGCTATGGAGCCGCCCAACTCCCTAGATGCAGACAGCATTCGCACCGAAAAAGTAAAGGTTATTCAGGCGACCCACCTGGCAGATGTGAATCATTTAGAAAACTCTGCAATTCGGGGTCAATATTCAGCGGGGTGGATGAAGGGCAAACAGGTTCCTGGCTACCGCACTGAACCAGGCGTGAACCCAGGCTCGACCACGCCTACTTATGTCGCCATGAAATTTATGGTGGATAACTGGCGTTGGCAAGGCGTTCCTTTTTATCTGCGAACAGGTAAACGGTTGCCTAAAAAGGTGTCAGAGATCTCCATTCAATTCCGCGAAGTGCCGTATCTGATCTTTCAATCGGCTGCCCAACAAGCTAACACCAACGTGTTGACCATGCGGATTCAACCCAATGAAGGGATCGCGATGCGGTTTGAGGTCAAAATGCCTGGGGCGGATCTGCGATCGCGCTCAGTCGAGATGGACTTTAGCTATGGCAGTTCGTTTGGGGTGACAGGAGGCGAGGCATACGATCGTCTCTTGCTCGACTGCATGATGGGCGACCAAACGCTATTTACCCGTTCAGATGAAGTCGAAGCGGCGTGGCGAGTCGTTACCCCCGCTCTCACCGTTTGGGAGTCGCCCACCGATCCTGCCACGATTCCTCAATATGAAGCAGGCACCTGGGAACCCTCAGAAGCCGAATTGCTGATTAACCGAGATGGTCGCCGTTGGCGAAGACTGTAACCTTCATCCTTCTTTGATTTATATGGCTATCCAATCTGCTTCTCTAGTTCCTTTACAATCGTTGCAAGCGCCTAAAGATGTCTCTCTAAGCGAGATCGAAGCGGAACTTGCTAAAATTTGGCAAAGCTATAGTGCGGCGAGTGACGATGGCACAACTCTTTCTGCAACAAGAGCCGCAACCTTCACCCTCGTCGTTTATGAGCCAGAAGAAACTCAACACCTGCTGGCAGCATTAAGATTCTACACGGGACCGATCGATGGCATTGGTGGACCTCGCACAGAAGCCGCCATCCGAGCGGCTGAGTCTAGCTTGGGGATGAAACCCGACGGTAAAGCGAGTCCAGAGTTGTTAGAAAAACTCCGGGAAGCCCTGGCGAAAAAAGGTCGAGCCACCACAGATGACCAGGGAAATGGCTCGATGAGCTATGCCTTAGATGCCGCAGGTGCCGGGATTGCAGACGCGATCGCGGCTCAAAACCCCTGCCGCATCATCTCTCTCTTTCCGGTTGCTGGAGACGATGAAGGCGTGACGGCTCAAGTGTCTGCCTATTGCCCAATCAACAAACAGAATCGCCATTCTCTAGTGTGCGGTGAATACATCATGCTCAAGGGAACGGAAAGCGCCCTAGAACGAGTGGCTACAATGGTGTCTTCACTCGTGATGGGTGAGTTGCCCAGCATTCTCTGGTGGAAGTCAACGCCTAGCACCGATAAAGACTTGTTTGATCGGTTGTCTAAAACCTGCACGGCTGTGGCTGTAGACTCTAGCTATTTCATCACCGATCCCGAAGGCGACTTGCTCAAGGTGGCAGACCTGATTCACAACCAGTTGCAGGTGTCTGATATCAACTGGCGAAGACTCGCCGCTTGGCAAGAATTAACTGCCGAAGCCTTTGACGCACCAGAGCGTAGAGCCGCCATTCGTGAGGTCGATCGAGTCGTAATCGATTATGAAAAAGGCAACTCGACGCAAGCCCTAATGTTCTTAGGCTGGTTGGCAAGTCGGCTAGGCTGGGAGCCTGTGTCTCGATCGAAAGAAGATGACATCTATGAACTTCAGCGCATTTATTTAACGGCGGCTGACGGGCGAGAGATTGAAGCCGAGCTTGCAGCGATTCCAACGGCTGACACGGGCGAAGTCACCGGAGATTTGGTGAGCTTAAAGCTGACTTCTACAAATCTCAGTGCCGATTGTTGCACCGTTCTCTGCTCTGAGACCACAGGCTGTATGCGAATGGAGGCAGCCGGTGGCGCTCAATCTTGCCGCATTAATCAGGTGACTCCTCTCGATGACCAGAAAGCTGAAACGCTTCTAAGTGAGCAGTTACAGCGATTAGGTCAAGATGTGTTGTTTGAGGAAAGCTTGGCAGTGACTGCAAAGATTCTGGCGATCGCTGTCTAGAGATTTTCGGTTGGGGTCAGGGTGATTGCAACCTTGCTGGGAGCTGCTCTTCTAGAGCGTCTCTATGGGATTGAGGGATTGAACTAGCGATCGCACCCGTGGTGGAGCAATCACCCGCTATCCTAGAAAAGAATCTTCATCAATGTGCGGTCAACGAGCCTATGGTCGGATCGGTTGAGCAAATTTCACAACAGCTTGTTGCTCTAGACAAACAGATTGCTGACATCAGCGAAGAGTTTTACAAAACCTACGCGCAGTATCTGGCTGCGTTGGGGCAAACCATTCGACAGCAGTTGACTTTGTCGTGTTATCACGTCTGTACTGAGAGCTATCCACAGCAATTTTTGACGTTGTCGGTGAGCCAACGCCAACAGTTTCAGCAATCAGTGCGCGATTTAGCAAAGCAGGTTCAACAAGAACTCCTCGCTCAGCTTCAGCCGATCAACGGTGAGGAGCTTTCTGAAGAGAATCCTCCTGACGCAGATGACGAGGACTTTGAGGTTCAAGAGTTTGAGCTAGACCCCACCTCAGAGAGCCACCAAAACGAACTCGAATTTCTATTGTCAGCGCCTTCTTTTAAACCTCCCCAATCCCTGACTCCGATCGCCAGGTTGACTCGATGGCAAGAGAACTTGGAGAAAGCGATCGTCAAAAAACTTCAGACGACTTCTCACGCGGCTAATCTGCTGCTACAGCAAGCAGAAATTTTGCCCAAACGTCTACCAGAGCCAGTCTTAAAAGCAGTAGCAAGTGCTGGAGGCAGCGATCCGATCTCCGGAAATGCCAACCTCTTAAATTTGCTTGTCGAAGCCAAAGGTGACCCAGCTCAGCATCAGTCTAAAGAACTGGTTGAGCCGCTGTTGCATTTGGTAGCGATTCATCTGCGCCTATCTGAAATCGAGTTTAACGACTCGACCGCAATGGCAGGGCGCAACAAGCTCCGAGATCTCAAGAAACGATTTCAGACCTTGGGGCGTGATTATCAGAAAAACCATCGAGAACGAACGATCGCTGAGGCACAAGATGCGTGGCGATCGACGTGGAGCCATGATTAGCTCTCGTCTCTTTCGCAAGAGACTGACCAAACCCGTCTCTCCTTGCCTATCCTAGAGAGGAATAGAGAAAGGAAATCGGCATGGTGGCTAGTCAGGGGATCAAAATTGCAGTGGTCGGAGACATCCATGATTTGTGGGATCAGGAGGATGAAGCCGCCCTGAAAGCGCTGGGAGTGGACTTAGTATTGCTGGTGGGTGATTTTGGCAACGAATCGGTTGAAGTCGTGCGATCGATTGCCCAGATGGATCTTCCAAAAGCTGCGATTCTCGGCAATCACGACGCTTGGTACAACGCAACCGATTGGGGCATCAAGCAATGTTCCTACGATCGCACTAAAGAAGACCGCGTACAGCAGCAAATCGATTTATTAGGCGAAGCCAATGTTGGCTATGGCAAGCTCGATCTTCCAGAATTTCGGCTGAGTGTCGTGGGCAGTCGTCCGTTTAGTTGGGGTGGCTCTGTTTGGAAGAACGGCAGATTCTATCGCGATCGCTTTGGTGTGAATAGCTTTGCAGAATCCGTCGATCGCATCGTTTCAGTCGCCAGCACTGCCAGTTACGAAACCGTGATTTTTGTAGGGCATAACGGACCGACGGGCTTAGGCAGTTTGCCCGAAGACCCCTGTGGAAAAGATTGGCAACCGATCGGGGGGGACCACGGCGATCCTGATTTTGAAGACGCGATCGCTAAGACTCGGCTGTTAGGCAAGACCATTCCGCTCGTCACCTTTGGGCATATGCACCACACGTTGCGCCACACCAAACAGCAACTCCGCCGTGCTGTTCACACCAGCCCAGAAGGAACCGTTTATTTGAATGCGGCTCGTGTGCCGAGAATTCTTCAAAATGAGGGCGATCCTATCAGAAACTTCTCAATCGTGACGCTGCAACTTGGCAAGGTGACAGATGCCTCGATCGTGTGGGTAAACGCAGCGTTTGAAGTGGTATCGGAGACGGCGGTTTATCAGGCTCAATCGGTGGCTGAATCGATCGCATGATCAAAATTCAGGGTTGCTATCCTAACTTTGGAGGGCGTTGACTCCTCTATGTCCTTCAGAATTGGGGGCTGGGGGAACTTCGCCCCTCGCCTCATTTCCAAATGTCGATGAGGTCGTCGATCGAGGTGCCTAAACCGTGTCAAATAAGACGGTCGTCATGTAACGTTCAGCCCACGCATCACCGAAAGCTTTTTCTAAGACTCGACGAGTTTTGTCGTTTTGCTGCTGACGATCGCAGTAGTAGCGCTGTCTAGCTAAAATTTCTGCTTCGCGCTCTGGAGTGGGTTGCGTCGCGATCGCTCTCTGGCAGTGCAATTTTAAAAAGCTCTCGACTCGCGACAAAAACATCGCCTCTTCTGCCTCATTGCTCGGACGCACAAATAGACAAAAGCCAGAAAAAATATCGCCCCATTCTGGAAGCTCACGACGCTGAGTAAAGCTGACTTCAGG
>JBBRMC010000088.1:0-9962 GCA_038231055.1 Leptolyngbyales cyanobacterium | reverse complement strand
GCTGTTTGTCTTCAGCCCCGCAAGACCGACGCAGTTTTGGATGAAAAACACGTTGATCAACCTGGATATGGTTTTTCTTAATAAAGGGATTGTCAAGTCGATCGCCGCGAATGTGCCGCCCTGCACTTCTGATCCATGTCCGACTTATGGTTCGACGAGCGATGTGATCGATCAAGTAATAGAGCTACGCGGCGGACGGGCAACAGATCTAGGCTTAAAAGTGGGCGATCGAGTGCCCATTCAGTTTCTTAAGATGAATCGAGCAACTCAGAATTAAGGTTGAGGATGTATTAATCTGTTCAACTTTAGTTGTGTCAGATCAGCCTGATTTTCTATTCGCCAGTAGGACTGCTTCATCAGCATTTTTAGGTTGACAATTCACAAGTCTATCGATGGATAGATGCGCTGTTTTTCACGCTTTCCTATTTTGTAATATTCGTTTTTGGCTCTAGAAGGTTTTAGGAGTTAAGGAACTGCTTTATTAAGAGCTGTATGAATCTTGTGTGATGAGTTGTGTGTGAGTGAGCGGACGGAAATCTCTTAGTCCAGATTAGGGAGTGGCTACTACCTAAATCTGAAAGTAGTTGACTGGTTCACAATAGGCTCATTCAAAAGGTGGGGAAAAAATGGCACCTGCAACCCATTCAAAATTTATTTGTTTCTTGCGAGAGGAATTAGCCCTCTCTGATTCTTCGATCGCCCTTGCTTTAAGACATCGAGAGCAAAATCACGGACCTTTGCCCATGATTCTTTGGCAATATGGTCTAGTGAATTTGCAGCAACTTGACCAAATTTACGACTGGCTAGAATCTGCCAAAGGTTAGACTCTAACATTGCAGTGTTCAGGGTTTAATCAGGCGGATGTTTCGTTGAGTGCCGATCGTGAACATTTTATTCCTCGATCAGAGTGGCAAACTCGGAGGAGCAGAGTTAGCGTTACTTGACATTGTGAAAGGCTATCCAAATGGATTGCTAGCTCTATTTGAAGATGGTCAATTCAGAGAATTAGCGGAACGAAATCACGTTTCTGTTAAGGTTCTGAGTCATCAAGCGATCGCGGTTCGCAAAGAAAGTGGTTGGCTAACAGGGTTGAGCAGTTTAGTTCAACTGATTCCACTTATTGCAAAGGTGACGCAACTCAGCCGTGACTATGAAGTCATCTATGCCAACACTGCCAAGGCTTTAGTGGTAGGAGCAATCGCCAGCCTCATCAGCCGTCGCCCTCTGGTTTTTCATCTCCACGATATTCTGTCGCCGGATCACTTTAGCGCTGCCAATCGTCGGCTGCTCGTTGGATTGTCTAATCAGTTCGCATCGCTAGTGATTGCCGTCTCTCAAGCCAGTCTAAAGTCATTTATTGAGGCGGGAGGTCGCCCTGAACTTGGAGTTTTGGTTTACGGCGGTTTTCAACCAGAAGACTATGGCGACGATCGCACCCGTCAAACTCTTCAAACCACGGCTCACCAACTCTGCGATGGCTTAGAACTTCAGAATCGCTTCGTGATCGGACACTTCAGCCGTCTCTCCCCCTGGAAAGGTCAGCACGTTTTAATCAATGCGCTGGCTCAATGTCCGTCTGATGTGACTGCCGTTTTTGTCGGAGATGCCTTGTTTGGGGAACAGGCTTACGCGCAAGAATTGCACGCGCAGGTCGATCACTTAGGCTTGAGCGATCGAGTTCGCTTTTTAGGGTTTCGCTCAGATGTAGTGCCGTTGATGATGATGTGTGATGTAGTGGCTCACACGTCTACCGCCGCCGAGCCATTTGGACGAGTGATTGTCGAAGCTATGCTGTGCGGGAAACCAATCATTGCGGCGCAGGAAGGGGGTGCCTTAGAGATTATTGAATCTGGTGTGAATGGTTGGTTGGTGCCTCCCGGTGACGCTGATCAACTGGCAGAAACCATTCACCACTGTCGAGATCACTGGAAAGAAACGCTAGCGATCGCCCAACAGGGACAAGAGCAAGCAAAGCAGCGGTTTAATCTCACGACAACTCGGCAACAGATTCATCAACTCTTAGAACAAGTAACCGGAACGCGCTCCCAGCAGCAGAATTGACCCAGCAATCTCAAGCCATAGCCTGATGGATAGATGCCGCGATCGTAGAGATCGACGCAGGATTCTCACTTCTGGAGGAGGTAAATCCTGCTATCTCAAGTCATTGTCATGAGAACGGCGTGAATCATCGGTATATGACCCTGAACAACCCTTCTGTCAGCATATTTTTGCCCGCTTTAGCTGGAGGCGGTGCTGAACGAGCAATGTTACATCTAGCACAGGGATTTGCCGATCGAGGTCTCAAAACAGATTTAGTGCTTGCAGAGGCTGAAGGAGACTATCTCGCTCAGGTTCCTGCGAATGTCAGAATTGTAGATTTGCAGTCTAAATTTCCGGTGGTGTTGTCAAAAACGATGGCATTACAACGCCATTTGCAGCACGAACAGCCCACTGTTTTATTTTCAGCATTGGATATCGTCAGTTCTTCTTTGTGGGCAAAGTGGAGTGCACGAGTTCCCACACGGGTCGTGATGTGTATCCAGACCTATTTATCTGGACAGTTTCAAGAGCATCAACCCAATACGATGGGAAAACTTCGACCTAAGTTAGTCAAGTGGCTCTACCCCAAATCAGATGAACTAGTGGCAGCATCACGAGGCACCGCCGAAGATTTAGCCCAAATCACATCCCTTCCCTTAGAGCGGATTCGAGTGATCTATAATCCCGTTGTCACGCCTGAAGTGTTAGAGAAAAGCCGGGAGCCGATCGAGCATCCCTGGTTTTTGCCAGGAGAACCGCCTGTAATCTTGGGAGTGGGACGTTTAGTCAGTCAGAAAGATTTCTTTACGCTCATCAAAGCGTTTGCAGAGGTGCGGCAACAGCGTCCGGCTCGATTAATGATTTTAGGTGAAGGTGAGCAGCGGTCTCAGCTAGAGACCCTGATTCGAGAACTGCATTTAGAAGCCGATGTGTCACTGCCAGGGTTTGTAGACAATCCCTACGCTTACATGGCGAATGCCTCGGTGTTTGCGCTTTCGTCTAAGTTTGAAGGATTTGGCAATGTGGTGGCTGAAGCAATGGCAACCGGAACCTCGATCGTCTCCACTGACTGCCCTAGCGGACCTGCGGAAATTCTCGATCACGGCACTTATGGCAAATTAGTCCCGATCGCGGCTCCCTCTGCTCTCGCAACCGCCATTCTAGAAACGCTTAAAAATCCCACTCGTTCAGACGTTTTAAGGCAGCGATCGCTAGAGTTTTCGACCGATTGCGTTGTGGATCAGTACATGGACGTTTTAGAGAGAATGACCCAACTCAACTAATGCGAATCCTGCACGTTATCAACCATATTCAAAAGATTGGTAATGGTATCGTCAATGGGGCGATCGACTTAGCCTGCCCACAGGCTCAAGCGGATCATGGGATGGCGATCGCGTCGGGCAGTGGACAATTTGAGGCACTGCTAGCTCAAGACCCTATCGAGCCTTTTGAATTTGATGCAACTGTTGTCTCATCCAGCGCAAAGGCAAACTTGGAAAGAACGAGCAACAGACAATTTAGGGTGGCTAGCTGTGAGACAGGTGCATCAGGAAACCGTCGAAGTTTATCAAGATGCGATTCAAGGGAGACTGCGAAGGGAATCGCTAACCATGCTTGAACGGTAAGAGGATTTTAAATATGAATCGTCAATGCTCTAAACAAATGAATCGATGGACACGATCGAGCGCGCTAATCGTCTTGTCTAGCTTGATGGCAGTTCCAACCATTGCCCAGACTCCGCCGCCGCGAAATCCCGCAGTTTTGCGTCCTGCCGCGAGTCCTATACCCGTAGATCAAGGCTATCTACTAGGAGCGGGCGACAAAATTAAGCTCGACATTTTTAGCGTGCCAGAATATAGCGGCGATTATCAGGTACTTGCCGACGGGACACTAAATCTGCCTCTTGCAGGCAGCGTTGTCGTGCAGGACATGAGCCTCAAAGACGCATCAGCGGCGATTTCTAAAAAATTGAGCGAATGGTTGACTCGCCCGATCGTCACGATTAGCCTACTAGCATCTCGCCCGATCAACGTCGCCGTCTCAGGTGAAGTGACACGCCCCGGCTCCTACACAACGACTCTCAGTGAGGGAGGCATTCCTACGTTGACCAAAATGCTGCAACTGGCAGGCGGCATGAGCCAATCAGCCGACTTGCAGCAAGTGCAAGTAGTGCGACGATCGAGCAAGGGCGGCACTCAAACGCACACCGTTGATTTACGGCAACTGCTTCGCACCGGAGATATCAGTCAAGATCTCCCCCTGCGCGATGGAGATAGCATCGTTGTCCCCGCAGCTACTGCTGTGAATGTAGACGACGCGAACCTGATTGCGTCGTCGAGTTTGGCAGTCAGCACCGATCAGCCCCTAAGAATCATTGTGGTAGGCGAGGTCAATCGTCCAGGTCCGCACAGCATCAAGAGCGAAACGGTTCCTCAGGCTCAAGTTGACGGAACGGCACCGACGGTGGGCAACAAAGTCCAGGTGCCTACTGTGACACGGGCGTTGCAAATCGCAGGCGGAATTACTCAGTCTGCCAACATTCGGGAAATTGAAGTGCGGAGAAGAACCAACGCCGGATCAGAGCAGGTGTTGAAGATCAACTTATTTGAACTGCTTCAAGCAGGTGATTCGCGTCAGGATGTGTCGTTGCAGGATGGCGATCGCGTCATCGTTCCAACGGCTGCAACCCTTTCCCCAGCCGATGCCGCCCTTCTTGCCCGCGCTAGCTTCTCACCAGATGTGATCGCGGTGAATGTCGTCGGAGAAGTCACCAAACCTGGACTCGTACAGCTTCCACCTAACACGACGCTGAACCAGGCACTATTGGCGGCAGGCGGGTTTAATGCTCGTGCAAAGAAACGAGAGGTCAGTTTCTTGCGCCTCAATCCTAACGGGACGGTCGATCGTCGCAATATTGCGATTAACTTTGATCAAGGCATCAACGAGCAGAGCAATCCCCCGTTGCGAAACAACGATACAATCGTCGTCGGCAAGTCGGGGCTAGCTGGCATTGGGGATACGTTAGGAACCGTCTTTGCCCCCCTGTCAGGCTTTTTGGGGATCTTCAACATTTTTCGCTGACCACGTTCTCAAACCTTAGGTGCATTTAGCGTAGATCTCTTACTAACTCGGTGATAAGGGAGAGGTCTGCGCTACGATCTTTTTAGAAACTTAACCACTTGCTGCTTACCCAAAATCTAACATTGATAAACAACCCTTATATTAATCAGTGGTCCATTCTATTAAATCAGTCTTTACTTCCTGACCCTTTCACCCAGTTCCGACTACACTTTGTAGAATCGGAAAAACCTCTACTTCACTAGGGAGAGTGGGTACAGTGTGCGGTTTCATAAGAAACCTGCTTCGCAAACGCATCTTTATAGATGACTAGCCATCATGGTGAAGTAGATGAGTGAGTTAGACCGTTGCTATCGAATTTTGGGACTCGAACCCGGTGCCTCGCTAGAAGACGTAAACCTGGCATATAAAGACCTGGTGTTTGTCTGGCATCCCGATCGTGTGCCCAAAGACAATCCTCGTTTGCTGCAAAAAGCAGAAGATAAGATTAAAGAAATTAATCACGCCCGCGACACATTGCGCAAGCATGGACGCGATCGTCAAGCTCCCAAAGCCCAGCCTACGCCGACTCAAAAGCAGTCAGCTTCAACCTACTATCAGTCTTACTATTACCGTCCGCCTCAGCCCAACTCTCAGCCTCATCAGAGTGCAAACCACTCGCAAACCAACGGGCATTCTCAAGGCAATGGGCACTCCCAAAAAGATCGTGCTCAAACGGGGCATCACCAAGCCAATAGTGGGCAGGCTCATACCCAGCCAAAAGACCAAAACTACTATACACAATCTCACTATCGGGCAGAATATCACCGATCGCCCGATACCCAGCCGCATCAAGCTCACACTCAAACTCAGCGCCCTCAGCCGACTCCGCCGCCTGCGAGTCCTTATCCCCACTCGGCTTATTATCCACCTCATCAGCGTGCCTATACGCCACCCAGACCGCAGACTCCCGATCTAAGTGGAGCTGATTTGAGCGGACAAAATCTTCAAGAAAAAGACCTATCAGGTCGCAATCTCAGCCATGCAAACCTAAGCAATGCTAATTTGAGCGATACCTTTCTGCACAAAATTAATTTAGACGGGGCAAATCTGCACAAAGCAAACCTGTTTAGAGCAAACTTGCTTCAGGCGAGTCTTAACAAAGCAGATCTGCGAGAAGCAAATTTGATTGGTGCCGATCTAAGTGGAGCAGATTTGCGCGGAGCAGATTTACGCGGGGCAAAAATTGGGTTCGACGATCGCATCATGGTCAAACTCACCGGGGCACTCTTGACAGGAGCCATCATGCCTAATGGTCGAATTCACGAGTAGAAACTTGCCCCCAGAGGCTGTATTTGAGACAACAAATGCATCAGCAGGTTAGTGATTAAGACCTATCTCTAAATCAAGAACACGTCACCCTCACTTGCAACTTTCAGGAGATGCCATTTTTCTAGAGGTCGGCGAAAATTTCATCTCGCTAATGACATGCTCGCATCGAGATAGAAAAATGAGAAAGCAGAAAACGGTCGGATTCCTCCTGAAGCGGGTTGATTGCCATGATGGAGTTGCATCACACTGCGAGACTTTAATGCGTGGACTCAAGGAAGCTGGCTGGAGAGTAGTTCTAATCACAGGTCCTATCTATTCCAATAGCAACTCTGTGCATCGCATTGAAACCTTCAAAAGCCTGGTCGATGATTGGGTTATCTTTGAGAACCTGAGACCGCTGCTTCCGAGTGTGACGTGCATTCAGCGCATTCAAAAACTCGTTGAACAATACGAGATTTCTGTATTTCATGCCCACGGATACTCCATGTTAGTCGTCGCCCGACTTCTCAGAATGGTGACAGGTTTGCACTGCGTTGCAAGTTTTCATCCATCGCTACACAGTGATGATCCTAAGCAAATGACGCAAGCAGTATTGCGACCAAAGATACGACAATACCAGCTATTTTTGCGGTTGTTTGCCCCTAAAGCTTTTATTGCTCTCTCCTCAGAAATTGAAGACTATCTGATCCAAGATTTAAGATTTCCTCCGACTCAAGTCCGCAAAATTTTACCTGGGATTGACACGAACTATTTCCGCCCTCCCAGTTCTGAAGAGCGGCAAAGGGCACGCGAAAAGTTTGGGCTTCAGGAGAAAGATTTGGTCTGTGCCTTGGTAGGCAGATTCAATTGGAACAAGGGACACGACGTTTTAATTGAGGCAGCAAGGCGCGTCAGCAGGGAACTCCCTTCAGTAACTTTAAAGTGCTTGTTTTCAGGGTCTGGGCATCAGGAAAAGCAAATTAAAGACTATGCACTTGTGAACGAAGCAGACTCTCGTTGTTTTCTTTTCTTAGGATATGTAGACGATTTACGAGACGTGTACTGGGCAGCAGACATTTTTACCTTGCCGAGTCGATCGGAGGGGTTTGGTCTTGTGGTAGCAGAAGCAATGGGCTGTGGAGTCGTTCCCATTCGGACTCCAGGTGGTGGAGCGCGGGATCAAATTCAACAGGGCAAAACGGGCTACCTCGTTCCTTTCGACGATGCAAAAGCTTTGTCAGAAGCGATTCAAACCCTTGCAAACTCTGAGTTTCGGCTTCAAATGGGGCAACAATGTGCCCAATATACGGCTGTGAGCTTTAACCAGGACTTGATGGTCAAGAAAACAGTGGAATTGTATGCCGAATGTAGCGAACTAGACGATAGCAACAAGCTAGGGGTAATTAACCCCATTTCTAGTTAATTAACTATCTTCTCGGCGATCGAGATTGGAGATAATCAACAGTCAGAATAAGGCAAATTGCGGCTGTAGTGAATAGAAAGTGTCACAATAGGCAAGTTAATTGAACTGTTAAAGCTTAGTTAGGAGTTCCGATCGTGGAGTCTCGTTATACCCCCGCAGACATTGAGCACAAGTGGCAGCAAGCCTGGACTCAGCAAGGACTGAACCAGACTTTAGAAGACAGCGAGAAAGAAAAGTTTTACGCGCTGTCGATGTTTCCCTATCCGTCTGGGAATCTCCACATGGGGCACGTGCGAGTCTACACGATCGTGGATGTGATTGCTCGTCTGAAGCGAATGCAGGGGTATCGCGTGCTCAACCCGATGGGATGGGACGCATTTGGGTTGCCTGCTGAGAATGCAGCGATCGAGCGCAATATTCACCCGGCAAAGTGGACGCATCAAAATATTGAGCAGATGCGCGACCAATTAAATGAGTTGGGCATCTCGTTCGACTGGGGTCGAGAAGTTGCGACCTGTTCGCCCGATTATTATCGCTGGACGCAATGGATCTTTCTAGAATTCTTTAAAGCAGGATTGGCATATCAGAAGGAAGCCACAGTCAATTGGGACCCGATCGACCAAACTGTTTTAGCCAATGAGCAAGTTGATGCCGATGGCAAGTCCTGGCGATCGGGGGCGATCGTCGAGCGCAAGCAACTGCGCCAGTGGTTCTTAAAAATCACCGATTATGCAGAACCGTTACTCACCGATCTCGACCAATTGACGGGGTGGCCCGAACGAGTCAAGCTGATGCAAGCTAACTGGATTGGCAAATCAGTTGGAGCTTATTTAGAATTTCCAATCGTCGGCATGGACGAAAAAGTTGGCGTGTTTACCACCCGTCCCGATACGGTTTATGGCGTGACCTATGTGGTGCTGGCTCCTGATCATCCATTAACGCAACGGGTGACCACGCCCGATCGCAAAGCCGCCATTGACGCATTTATTCAAGAAGTCTCGACGCAAACCGAGTTAGAGCGAACGGCAGAAGACAAGCCCAAACGAGGCATTCCGACCGGGGGGATGGCGATCAATCCCTTTACGGGTGAAGAGATTCCGATTTGGATTGCCAACTATGTGCTGGTTGAGTATGGAACAGGGGCAGTGATGGGCGTTCCGGCTCATGACGTGCGAGATTTTGTGTTTGCTCAACAGAATGGGTTGGCGATCGTTCGCGTCATCGTTTCTGACGATGGCGATGCATCGGCTCCTTTAACGGCGGCTTACACCGAGCCGGGAGTGCTGGTCAATTCTGCTGAATTTGATGGCATACCGTCTTTGGCTGCCAAGCAAGCCGTAATTCAAAAAGCTGAGAAAGTAGGCTGGGGCAATGCTCGAATTCAATATCGCTTACGGGATTGGTTGATTTCGCGACAGCGCTATTGGGGGGCACCGATTCCGATCGTGCATTGTCCCCACTGTGGTGCGGTTGCGGTGCCGGATGCTGAGTTGCCCGTCAAGTTGCCTGAAGATGTTGAATTTTCGGGTCGAGGTGCGTCCCCTTTGGCGAAGTTAGACGCTTGGGTGAATGTACCCTGTCCAACCTGTGGCACACCAGCAAAACGAGAAACCGATACGATGGACACCTTTATGGATTCATCGTGGTATTTCTTGCGCTACCCTGATGCTAAAAATGATCAGGCAGCGTTCGATCGCACCAAGATCAATGATTGGATGCCCGTTGATCAATACGTGGGTGGAATTGAACACGCGATATTGCATTTACTGTACTCGCGGTTTTTCACAAAAGTGTTGCGCGATCGTGGCTTACTGAACGTCAACGAACCCTTCCAACGGTTGTTGACTCAGGGCATGGTGCAGGGTAAAACCTACAAAAATCCACGCACCGGAAAGTACGTAACTGCGACCCAAATTAAAGATTTGACAGCTCCGATCGATCCAGAAACGGGCGACAAACTAGAAGTCGTTTACGAGAAAATGTCGAAGTCTAAACACAATGGCGTAGCTCCGGGAGACGTGATCCAGAAATATGGGGCTGACACCGCTCGGATGTTCATTTTGTTTAAAGCGCCACCCGAAAAAGATTTGGAGTGGGAAGACGCAGACGTTGAAGGACAGTTTAGATTCTT
>JBBRMC010000087.1:0-9970 GCA_038231055.1 Leptolyngbyales cyanobacterium | reverse complement strand
GGGCAATCGTTTGGAGGCTACACGGTCTTAGCGCTGGCGGGTGCTGCGATTAATTTTGAGCAACTGCAAAAAGACTGCGGGCTTCAAGCGTTGGATAACACCCTCAATTTATCGGTGCTGTTGCAGTGTCGAGCCAATGCTCTACCGCGCCTCAGCTACAACCTACAAGATCCGCGGGTTAAAGCGATCATTGCGATTAACCCGATCGACAGTGCGGTGTTAGGTCAAGTGGGATTTGAGCAAATCTCAATTCCAACCATGATTGTGTCAGGTAGCGCCGATACTGTTGCCCCAGCGCTCCAAGAACAGGTTCAGCCGTTTACGTGGCTGCGGACTCCCGATCGCTATCTCGTGCTAATAGACCGCGGCACTCATTTTTCGACGCTAGAGGAAACCAATGATTCAGTTCCGCTTCCTCCAGAGGTGCTGGGTCCTACGCCTGTCGTTGCTCGTCGCTATATGAACGCCCTGAGTTTGGCATTCTTTCAAACCTACATTGCTAATCAGCCCAGCTATCGATCGTATCTCTCGGCTAGCTATGCTCAACGGATCAGCCAAGACCCGTTGCGGCTGAGTTTGGTGCGATCGCTGAGTGCAGACCAACTGACAAAATAAAGGTGCAGGGTGAATAACGGGTTTCTGAATCTCAACAAACCAGTGGGATTTACGTCTCATGATTGTGTAGCAAAGGTGCGGCGGTTGTTGAAGCTCAAGCGAGTTGGGCACGCAGGAACGCTCGATCCCGCTGCGATAGGGGTGTTGCCGATCGCGCTTGGTCGGGCAACGCGACTGCTGCAATATTTGCCGCAAGATAAGGCATATCACGCAACGATTCGGTTTGGGCTGACGACGGCAACTGACGATTTAGAGGGCGACGTGCTGGTGAGTCAGCCTGTGCCGTGGCTCACCTTGGAGGCAATAACGGCAAAACTACCTCTGTTTGAGGGCAAGATTCAGCAGGTGCCGCCTAACTATAGTGCCATTCAGGTGCAGGGAAAACGGCTGTATGATTTGGCAAGGTCGGGCGAGTTGATCGAAGTCCCCTCCCGGTCTGTAGAGATCTATTCGCTAAACGTGCTGGATTGGCGATCGGGCGAGTTCCCAGAATTAGATGTGGCGATCGCTTGCGGCTCCGGGACTTATATTCGCTCGATCGCTCGGGATTTAGGTGCGATGGTAGAGGCAGGAGGCACATTAGCTAACCTGATTCGCACTGATAGCAGTGGTTTTACGCTCAACGATAGTCTGACGCTAGACGAATTTGCCTCTCAACTGCAAGACGATCGCTTTGTGTCGATCGCACCTGAGGTTGCGTTATCTCACTTGCCGATCGTTACCCTGCCCGAAGACTCTGCTAAACGCTGGCGCTGGGGACAAAAAGTAGTAGCAAATGACACCTCGATAGATGCGGCGATTGTCAGAATTCATCATGAAGACGAGCGATTTTTAGGAATTGCTCAAGTGACTGATCTGGACGGGGAGAAACTTCTAGCTCCTCAAATGGTGTTTGAGCCAATTTCGTAAATAGTGTTGTCTAAGTAGTTTTCTCCGTATAGCCTCCGTAATGACTAGGTAAATTTTGTTGTGTGAAGTTTTTGTAAACACGTAGATCTTCAGAGCTTAAAAGGAACTCTTAACAAAGAATTCAGATTCTTGTAGAGGCAACTTTGTGGTATACGACACTTTGGAGACAGCGAAGGGCGTTAGCTTATCGTCTAATGTCCAGACGTTTACAAATTCAATTAGCCGCAGCGATCCAACTGACTATTACCAGTTTCAACTTAAGAGTTATAGCAGTCTCAGCGCAGTTATCAAGGGCTTAGGTGGAGATGTCAACCTTGAGCTAATTCAAGACCGAGATCGCAACGGGGTCGTGAGCAGCAGCGAAGTTCTTGCTGCCTCAACTAACAGTGGCACGATCAGTGAACTCATCAACACAGTTCTCGCGCCTGGAACTTACTATCTGCGCGTATCTACAAGTCAAGATAGCGATCGTTACAGCCTTGATTTATCTGCCACTAGCGATCTCAAAACTAATTTAGTTTGGCGAAATTATGCTACTGGCGAGAACGCAGCTTGGCAAGTCAAAGACACCGTTATCAACTCGGCTGTTTTTCTCACTAAGGTAGCTGATTTAAATTGGAAGCTAGAGAGTACCGCAGACTTCAACCATGACGGACAGGCTGATTTAATTTGGCGAAATTATGCCACGGGTGAGAACGCAGTCTGGCAGATGAACGGCAACGCGATCGCGTCGGCGGTCTGGCTTCCCAAACTTGCTGACTTGAATTGGAAAATAGCAGGGGTTGCAGACTATAACAATGACGGACAGGCTGATTTAATTTGGCGAAATTATGCCACGGGTGAGAACGCAGTCTGGCAGATGAACGGCAACGCGATCGCGTCGGGAATTTGGCTTCCCAAAATCGCTGATCTGAATTGGAAGATAGTAGGGGTTGCAGACTATAACAACGACGGACAGGCTGACTTAATTTGGCGAAATTATGCCACGGGTGAGAACGCAGTCTGGCAGATGAACGGCAACGCGATCGCGTCGGGAATCTTCCTCACTAAGGTAGCTGATCTAAATTGGAAGATAGCAGGGGTTGCAGACTATAACAATGACGGACAGGCTGATTTAATTTGGCGAAATTATGCCACGGGTGAGAACGCAGTCTGGCAAATGAAGGGCAGTGCCATTGATTCAACAGTCTCGCTTCTCAAAATCCCCGATTGCAATTGGCAACTCGTCTCGATTTCCAAGCAATTTGACCCAACTCTCACCAATGATGCAGTTGGAAACACGATCGCCAATGCTTTCGACATCGGAATGCTAACCGGAAAGGCAGCCTTTCGAGAATCGGTTGGCACACCGACGGATCGTGAAGACAATTATAAATTCACATTATCTAAGAACAGCCGTTTGACGCTGGCTCTCACTGATCTCAGCGCAAACGTTGATCTACAGCTTCTTGACAGCAAGGGTACGGTGATTCAAACCTCTGCGATTGCGGGCAACTCAGCAGAGACTATTAGCAGTGGGCTATTATCCGCAGGCACCTACTACGCTAGGCTTTACTCAGACGGAACTAATGCGACAAATTACACGCTCAATCTATCGGCTGCGTTACCTGTCTATCAATATGGGTTTACCTACTATTACAACGGAATTGACAACACCAAAGATTACTATACAGGCTATGTCTACTCCTATGCTGACACTTATAGTGTAGGGCAATGGCTCGATCCAAATAGTAATAACAATGAAACAGGAAGCAATGGAAAATATCTAATTCAGTCAGCGATCGTGACTGGAACCGAGACGGATGTTGGTAAAGTTTTTGTGGAACAGTACCGCGATAGCGAAACCTCTACCTCCTATACGCCCGTTTATTTTGGGCAGGGAAAAGCTTCGGGCACGAATCTTCTGGGCAGCGAATATGATTTTATCGGTAACTCCAGCAGCACCAACAACGATTTTGGATTAGATAAAGCAGTCTATGACGTTAGCTATTCTAAATACGGCTTCACCTACTACTACAACGGCAAAGACAACACGGCTGACTACTATACGGGATATGTGTACGCTCAGTCAGGAACCTATACGATCGGAAGCTTTGTTGACCCAAATTCAAACCCTAATGAAACTGGTTTAAACGGCAAATATCTGATCACCGCATCAAGCTACGGCGGAACGGCAGCAGATGTCGGTAACGTGTTTGTTGATCACTACTACGACATTGACAATAGCCGGAGTATCTACACTCCTCTCAAATTTAGCCAAGGAAAAGCATCAGGCACCAGCTATCTAGGCAGTGAGTATGACTATGCGAGTAGTTCACAATCTAGTGAAACTGATTTTGGGCAAGATGCGTGGGAGTTTGATGCTAAACCAGAGCTATCAGGTGCTTCCTTTAATGTCGCTGAAGTTGCAACTGCTGGAGGCAGCTTAACCGCTAACTTCCAAATTAAAAACACAGGCACTACTGCAAACTCGTTCCGAGTAGCATTTTATCTCTCCAAAGACACGACGATCACTATCAGCGATCGCCTCCTCGGAACCTATGATCTAACCACGCTCGCTGCTAATAGTCTGACCCCATCGTTAAGCAAAACCTTCAAACTTCCAGGAGTCGGCGATGCGGTTTGGCAGGGCAACCAAACTTACTATGTTGGTATGGTCGTTGATTCTCTCAATGCTGTCAGTGAGGCAAACGAGAGCAACAACACCAGCCAAGGCAGAGGCATCGACTTTAGTGAAGTTTCGATCACCAGTGCGACCACTCAACCCGTGGTGAGCTATGGTGCAGCGTCTGGCAATCCCGCGATCGATGCCCTGTTGAACACGAACCACGCCTATTGGAACACGAGTGCGAATGGCGGAGTGATTACCTATAGCTTCTATACCAGTGGGTCGGGTTCTTACACGGGGAACGAGACCGTCTCAGAAGTCAGCCCCTTGGTCAAGAATAATGTGCGAGCAATTTTGTCCTCGATTGAGTCTTTTATCAATATCCAGTTTGTCGAAGTGGCAGACAGTGCAACGAGTTGCGGAGCTATTCGCTATCTATACTCGGATGGTAAATCAAGTGCAAGTAGTGCCGCCTACAGTTTTTATGCCTATGGTTACTATCCGGGCGCTGGCATAGGCGGTGACGTTCATCTTAACCCCAACCAAGCCTCAAGTTTTGAAGGGGGAGCCGGAACCTATGGTTATACGGCACTTCTGCATGAGACGCTACACACCCTGGGCTTAAAACACCCCGGAAATTACAATGTAGGAGGCACTGGAGAAGGACCTTTCCTATCACCGGGTGACGATAACCTCACAAACACCGTTATGACCTATAACAACGGAGCAGGTGACACAGGATATTACGGCAGGGAAGCAGTGACACTTATGCCTTACGATATCCGAGCGTTGCAATATCTCTATGGTAGTAGAGATACAAATGCGAATGCAACGACTTATACATTCAACACCGTTTATAGTTACTCTATAGGAAGCCAATTTTTTGGCAGCACAACCCTTGAGTCGAAGCAAAGCATTTGGGACGCAGGGGGAGTAGATACCTTAGATTTTTCTGGGTTGTCTGCTGCGTCAAGTTATCGGTTTGACCTTAACCCAGGGGGCATCTTAACGACGCAATCGTCTTATAACAAGTCAACTTATTATGACTACGGTCAAGATAGTCAGCCAGCAGATGGGATTCCTCAGGAGACGCAGTATGTCACTTCTGACTTTGGCACCTCGATCGCTTACGGCACAATGATTGAGAATCTAATCAATTCACACGGAAATGATGACATCATCGCCAATGCTGCCAGCAATGTATTTAAGGGCTACACATTTGGCACATTCACAGGTAATGACATCATTGAGTCTAGTAGCGCTGCCGACGTGGTAGAGCTTGCAGGATATACCTTGTCTGATTTGGTGACCACTGTGAGTGGCAGCAATTTAACGATCGGGCTAGGTTCTTTTGGCTCTATCCAAGTTCAAAACTACTACGGTACAAATGGCTCTCTGAGGGTTCTAGTGGGGGGCACTTACTACACCTACAGTTCGGGCAGTTGGCAAGTGGCGGCTTCTCCTCCTAGCCCATCTGTAAATGCCGTCGTTGCCACAGGCGGGCTTACCGCAACCGCTGCCTCGACTTCTGGAATGCAGACGCTTTCACCGACTTCAGCCGCTTGTAAGTGTCCGCTGTGTTCTGGCAAGACTGCCCTCAATCAGTTGGGGACATCAAGTTTAGTCAGCACGATCGCGGTGTAGTAGAGAAAATGGGTCTCGTTCGCTCTGTCTTTAAATTGAATCAAGCCCTTGATCGAGATGTGCGATCAGGGCTTCAGGATTGGGCAGTGTTGTCCAAACGTGACAAAAGAGAGATAGTCGTTCCATCAGGTAGCTCGTTTTGTAGGGTCTGCATCTTTAGCGAGTAGCAGAGCACGATAAAATTAGCCGGATCTCATTCTCTTCCTGCAATTCGTACTTCAATTCAGTTGCCAAACTTTCACGGTGTTGTCAGAACTGCCACTAGCAAACCGTTGCCCATCAGAACTGATAGCAACCACGTTAACAGAATTGGTGTGCTCACTGAGGGTGCCCATTAAGTCACCTGTCTCCAGCTTCCACAACTTCACCGTTTTGTCGTGACTGCCACTGATCAGCGTTTTTCCGTCGGGAGTAATGGCGATCGAGTTAACGATATCGGTGTGACCCAACAACGTGCGAATCACCTCGCCTGTATTGGGGTTCCACAACTTTACCGTTTTGTCTTTGCTACTGCTTGCCAAAATCTGCCCATCGGGACTGATGGCGATCGACATCACTGAGTTGAGGTGTCCTGTCAAAGTCCGCACCAGATGCCCTGTATTGAGATTCCAAAGTTTAATTTGGTTGTCAAGACCTCCACTGGCAAGAATTTGACTATTTGGGCTGATTGCCACCGATCGCACCATTCCCGCCAAACCCGTAAAGCTTTGCAGCAGTTCCCCGGTTCTCAGTCGCCACACGCAAACTGTGCGGTCTTCACTACCACTGGCAAAAAACTGTCCGTCTGGACTAACCGCCACCGAGTTGACATCTCGGCTATGACCCGACAGCGATCGCAGCAGCGCTCCATTGGGCAACTGCCAGATCTTAATTGAGTCGTCGTCACTGCAACTAATCAACGTCTTGCCATCAGGACTGGTTGCCAAACAGTTGATCGGTTTGTGGTGCCCTGTGAGGATTCCGAGCCGCTCCCCGGTGCTCAAATCCCATAGCATAATGCGATCGTCTAATCCGCCACTGATCAGCGTTCTGCCGTCAGAGTTAAGGGCGATCGACACGACCCAAGACGAATGCCCACTCAATGTGTGCAAACATCGACTCATCTTTGGGCTGCCAGATATCGGTGAGCCGTGGTTTCTGGAAGAGGAGGATGGCGGGGGTGGCTGAGACGGTCTTGAGGCAGAAGGCGTTCTTTCTCCAGAAGGTCTGTTTTGAGGAGCGCTAGACCCAGAGCTACGAGGCGTTCCAGAGGTGGGGGGTTGAGTCACTCCTGATGATGCACCCCTTGAAAGAGGTGTCCCTTGAGGAGAGGCAACGGCAGGGGTAGCCAGTGCCAATCGTAAATCGCGCAGCGCTTCGTCTGCGGTTTGATAGCGATCGTTCACCAGATCTTTGAGCATTTTGTCGAGCATCCACCCGATGCGATCGCTGATAGTAGCTCCTCGTCGGGCAAGTTTTTCTCGCCACAACCACCGCCCCGATAGCGGGTCGTAGAGATCTTCGGGTCTGATTTGAGTCAGTAAATAAATGCAGGTCGCGCCCAAGCTATAAAAGTCGCTGGCAGGATACGCCTGTCCGTTTCGCAACTGTTCGATCGGGGCATAGCCTTCAGTGCCAATTTTAGTGCCAGGTTGAGTAGAGGTGCTTTCGGTCAAAAGTTTGGCAACTCCAAAATCAATTAAGACGAGTCTGCCGTCAAATTTGCGTCGAATAATGTTAGTTGGCGTGATGTCGCGATGAATAATGTGGCGATCGTGCACAAATTTCAAAATCGGCAGCAGTCGCACCAGCACTTCTCGAATCTTTTGTTCACTAAATGCCCCTTGTCGATGGAGTTCTTGCGCCAAGGTCGGACCTTCGACAAATTGCTGGACGAGATAGAGTCTCTTATCTTGCTCAAAGTATGCCAGCAGAGTCGGAATGTGGGGATGTTCGCCCAGTTCATGCAAACGCATCGCTTCCTGCTCAAACAGCTTTATGGCTTTTTCTAGCGCTTTCGTGCCTTTAAGCTGGGGTGAAAATTGCTTGATCACACACTGGGTTTTCAGCCGATCTTCATCTAGGGCGAGAAACGTTTTGCCAAAGCCTCCCTGACCTAACGGCTTTAGCACACGATAGCGTCCTCGCAGCAGTGGCACCAGATTTGCACCACAGCTTTGACAAAACTCCGCCCCGTCAAAATTCTGCGGACGCTTACATTCAGGGTTTAGGCAATAGGTCATCGATCAGAAAGCATAAGTAACGGGTTTGGCAGTCAAAAAGTAAGGCTCCACGCTCATTCGTGAAACGACGCTGTCTTGATTTTACTCCCCAAACGATCAGCCAGTAAGCTGATAGCCAATAGCTATCGTTAAATCGCTTTTAATCATGCCTGATTCCATCACGATCGTGGTCAAACTGTTTGCGGCTTATCAAGAAGCCTACGGGGTTCCAGAATTAATGTTAGAACTTCCGGCTGGGGCAACCGTTGCTCAGGTGCACGAGCGTCTGCTCACCGAACACCCCGAACTCACTCAATGGCGCGATCTAACTCGCTTCGGCGTAAACCTCCAGTTTGTCGAACCTGATACCGTTCTGCGATCGGGTGACGAAGTAGTTTTCATTCCTCCAGTCAGTGGTGGATTTTAATCCCGATAATAAAAGTCGGGATTGTTTGACTCGATTTTTTGCCCATGCTAGTATCAAGCCACATCGTCATTAAACCTACAGAACGCTTGCATCGAGGGGACTCCAAGATATGACTCAGGCAACTCAACCCAAAACTCATTCCACCACTGCTGCTTTTGAAGCCTTGAAATGCAAAGAGTGTGGTGCCGAGTATGAACTCAAAGCGACTCACGTCTGCGAGTTTTGCTTCGGTCCTCTGGAAGTGAAATATGACTATGAGTTTTTGCGTCGCACGGTTACCCGCGAGACGATCGAGGCAGGTCCCAACTCGATTTGGCGCTACCGTCCGTTTTTGCCCGTTGCCACCAACACCCCGATCGACGTTGGCACTGGCATGACTCCCCTCCTGCAAGCCAACCGTTTAGCTCGTCGTCTGGGTCTCAAAAAGCTTTACATCAAAAATGACGCGGTGAATATGCCGACCCTGAGCTTTAAAGATCGGGTCGTATCCGTTGCATTGACTCGCGCTCAAGAGTTGGGATTCACCACCGTTTCATGCGCTAGCACGGGCAACTTGGCAAACTCGACGGCAGCGATCGCCGCTTATGCAGGTCTAGACTGTTGCGTGTTCATTCCGTCTGACTTAGAAGCAGGCAAAGTCATGGGCACTCTGATTTATAACCCGACGGTGATGTCGGTTCACGGCAATTATGATCAGGTGAATCGTCTTTGTTCTGAGGTCGCCAATACTCACGGCTGGGGTTTTGTCAACATCAACCTTCGCCCCTACTATTCAGAAGGCTCTAAGACCTTGGGCTATGAGGTTGCTGAACAATTGGGCTGGCAGTTGCCCGATCACATTGTCGCGCCGTTGGCATCGGGTTCTCTGTTTACCAAGATTTATAAAGGATTTCAAGAATTTATCGAGGTGGGCTTAGTGGATGCGAAGCCTGTGCGATTTAGCGGTGCTCAAGCAGAAGGCTGCTCTCCGATCTCTAAAGCTTTTGAAGAAGGACGTGACTTTATCTCGCCTGTCAAACCCAACACGATCGCTAAATCCCTTGCAATCGGTAACCCCGCAGACGGAGTTTATGCGATCGACATTGCCCGCAAAACAAATGGCAACATCGCCTCGGTCAATGATGCCGAAATCATTGAGGGCATCAAGCTATTAGCCGAAACTGAGGGCATCTTCACTGAAACCGCAGGCGGAACGACGATCGCGGTTCTCAAAAAGCTGGTCGAAGCGGGTAAAATCGATCCTGAAGAAACCACGGTTGTCTACATCACAGGCAACGGTCTCAAAACTCAAGAAGCTGTTCAAGGCTATGTGGGCGAACCGTTTACGATCGAGCCAAAACTCGATAGCTTTGAGCGTGCTTTAGAGCGGTCAAAAACTCTTGATCGCCTAGAGTGGCAACAAGTTTTGGTTTAATTCTTTCATTCCTGATCCTTCATTTTTTCTGCTATGTCTGTCAAAGTTCTGATTCCGACTCCCCTTCAAAAATTGACCAATGATCAAGCCACTCTTGATTGCGATGGCACCAGCGTTGTCGAGTTGCTAGAGTCTCTAGAGCAAAGCTGTCC
>JBBRMC010000086.1:0-10014 GCA_038231055.1 Leptolyngbyales cyanobacterium | reverse complement strand
TCCTTAGCTCACGCGATGGGCAACTTTTTCGATGACCTTCACCCTAAATTCCTATCCCGTTTTAGGTGGCGTTGCTCACCGCCTTTAGCTCTCTAAATAGTCGCCATCGAGCAAGAATGAGCCTTTGGCAAATCGCACTCCCCAATAACCACCGGGACGGCGATCGACCACGATGCCCTCTTCGCCAATGTGAATTACGTCAGGGGGGCGCAACATCGGCATTGGGTCAGCCGTCTTCACATAAGGCGGCAGCGCAACTACACGGACTTTAGAACCGATCGGAAATTCTTTAGGCATACATCAATCCTAATCTCAGTCATCGTGATTGGACTGTCTTTTGGGTTGAGATAGATGATTAGTTTAGCGCCATCCACTGACTGACTAACATTCCTAAAACCGGAATGCCCAACAAGAGCATTAACCCGGCTGGCATGAATTTGCGAGTTTTTGCTAATCGCATCCCAAATGTGACGAGAAGCACGATCGTGACGACACTAGACAACCCTAAGCCCAATGTCTGCCCTTGAGCCAGCAACACACCGCCCACAATTAAGAGAATGCCGCTCACCACTCCTGCAATCAGAGAGATTTTGCTTTTGGCTTGAGCATATCCAATCAGACCTCCCACAATAGCGAGAATTCCGTAAGCGATCGCTGCAATCACACTCATATTCATCGATCTCTACCTCTGCAAAACCAGGACTTGAGAAGGTTTGGATAGAAGTTTAAAGTTCTATTCTTCTAGCTGATAGCTGAATCTCCGTCATTAATCCTCATACGAGAGCGGAACTCCATCACGAGAAAGCTTGCAAAAGTTAACGATCCGTTCACATCCCTCTATTCACATACCCTTGCTGACGGGTTGAGTCTCCGTATGAATAGCCAGCAATTGCGAACAACTGTAACGGTTCGGTTAACGAGGTAAACCCTCGGTGATAGGATGCCTAAAAACGTTTAGAGCGAGACACTATGTCAGACACTCTTACTGGACAAGCTCCTTTGTTCGGTGGCAGTACAGGTGGACTGCTGACCAAAGCCCTAGTAGAAGAGAAGTACGCAATCACCTGGACTAGTCCAAAAGAACAGGTGTTTGAGATGCCAACTGGCGGCGCTGCAAAGATGCGCGAAGGCGATAACCTCCTGTATCTTGCTCGCAAGGAACAGGCGATCGCGTTAGGCGGTCAACAGCTTCGTGCCAAATTCAAAATCACCAACTACAAGATCTATCGAATCTTTCCTAACGGCGAGATTCAATATCTTCATCCTGCTGATGGTGTGTTCCCCGAAAAGGTTAATCCTGGTCGGGTAGCGGTCAATAGCGTTCCGCGCAATATTGGCTCCAACCCTGATGCCGCTAAAATTAAGTTCAGCAGCCGCAAAGCCTTTGATCCTTAATCTGAGGACTGCGATTTCTGCTTAATTTTTACGATCGTTCAGGAGTCAAATCTCAGTCATTCGTGCCTGATGTTTGGCTCCTGAACTTTTGTCTGTCCTGACCCCTCTCCTCTACAATTGAGAGCATGATTTTCCCAGACTTTTCTCAATTCACACAACTCGCTCAGCAGGGCAATTTTGTCCCGGTTTATCAGGAATGGGTCGCCGATTTAGACACGCCCGTCTCTGCGTGGTATCGAGTGTGTGCAGGGCAGCCCTACAGCTTTTTATTAGAGTCGGTTGAGGGAGGGGAGACTTTAGCCCGCTATAGTTTTTTGGGCTGCGACCCGCTTTGGATTTTAGAGGTAAAAGGCGATCGCATCACCCAAACGCATCGAGACGGGTCTCAGCACGTGTTTGAGGGCGACCCGTTTGAAACGTTATCTGACTGTCTCAAGCCCTTTCAGCCTGTCAAACTGCCGCAGCTACCACCGGGAATTGGAGGATTGTTTGGCTTTTGGGGCTATGAATTAATTAACTGGATCGAGCCGCGAGTCCCAATTTACCCAGCGACTGAAACCGACTTACCGGATGGGTTATGGATGCAGGTTGATCAAGTGCTGATTTTTGATCAGGTAAAGCGCAAAATTTGGGCGGTTGCCTACGCCGATCTGCGAGACCCAAACGTTGATCCACGAGCAGCCTATCAGCAAGCCTGCGATCGCGTCACTCAACTCGTCAACAAGCTTCAATCCCCTCTCTCTGAGCAAGCCACTCTCCTTTCGTGGAAGTCTCCAGAATCGGGAAATCGCGATCAAGTTGCGTCACTCACCAGCAACACCACCAAAGAAGAATTTTGCGCCAACGTTGAAAAAGCTAAAGCCCACATTAAAGCAGGCGATATTTTTCAAGTCGTCATTTCTCAACGGCTCTCGGCGGAGTATGAGGGCGATCCGTTTGGGTTGTATCGATCGCTGCGTCTGATCAATCCGTCGCCCTACATGGCATATTTCAACTTTGGCGACTGGCAGATTATTGGCTCTAGCCCAGAGGTGATGGTTAAGGCAGAACGGCTTGAGCCAGGTGCACCCAAAATTGCCACCGTAAGACCGATCGCCGGAACCCGTCGTCGAGGCAAAACGCCTCAAGAAGACGATGCTCTCGCCCACGATCTGCTGCAAGACCCTAAAGAAGTTGCCGAACACGTCATGCTCGTAGACCTCGGACGGAATGATCTGGGGCGAGTCTGCGTCAATGGCACCGTTAAAGTAGACGAACTGATGGTGATTGAGCGCTACTCTCACGTTATGCACATCGTCAGCAACGTTGTCGGCGAACTTGCCCCCAATAAAACCGCTTGGGATTTGCTAAAAGCCTCCTTCCCTGCCGGAACGGTGAGCGGGGCACCCAAGATTCGAGCCATGCAAATTATTCATGACTTAGAATCCTGCCGTCGTGGAGTTTACTCTGGGGCGTATGGCTATTATGACTTTGAGGGTCAATTGAATACTGCGATCGCCATTCGCACGATGGTTGTGCGATCGCGAGGCGATGGCAAACATACGGTCAGTGTCCAAGCTGGAGCCGGATTGGTTGCCGATTCTGAACCCGAAAAGGAGTATGAGGAAACTCTCAACAAAGCGAGAGGTTTACTAGAAGCCATTCGATGTTTAACCGAGTGAGGTGGAGCACCTCAAAGAAAAAGCCCCCATCTGTTTAAGAAGCCAGAGAACTGGGCTGCGGACTGATGCCCTTAGGATCGTGGACTTATTCAGGTGTAACTTCTCACCCTCACCCTAGCCCTCTCCCCAAGGCGAGGGAACATGACTCTAGCTCCCTTCTCCTTGGGGAGAAGGGTTGGCGAGGGCTTCGCCCCACTTCGTGAGGAGGGCAGAAGACGCTCACAAGGCTTACAGGTTATTTAATCCACGTTCCTTAGCGTCTTTTTGACAGCCACCTAGCGGCTACGATGCCTCCCACAAACCCAAAGAGGTGTCCCTCCCAGGAGATGCCGGTGCGGGTAGGCAACACGCCCCAAATCAGTCCCCCATAGAGGAGGGCAACGGCTAACGACAGGGCAACCGCTAAAGCACTGCGCTCAAAATAAGCGCGTGACAGCAGAAAACCAAAGTATCCAAAAATCACGCCACTCGCGCCTAAATGCACTCCTGGAGCGCCAAATAGCCAGACTCCGATGCCACTCGCGAGCGCGACGATTGTCGAGACCAGAAAAAAGTCACTCGTTTCGCGCAGCATCACAAACCAGCCCAACGTCACAAAGGGAATGGTGTTGCTAATTAAGTGGGCAAAGTTGGCGTGCAGAAAGGGTGCAAACAAAATTCCCCGCAACCCAATACCGCTGCGAGGAATGATGCCATAAAAATTGAGCCTACCGCCCATAAAGACATCGACAATTTCAATCAGCCATAGCAGCCCTACAATTCCACCTAATACGACCACATGAGTTTTGATTTCACTAGCGATCGAGCTTGGATCGTTTGGATCGGTGCGGCGCATGAGGAAGCGACTCCAGAGATAGGGAGAGTTAATTCCTTTCTAGCACAGTCCTTTTGATCCCTTCACGTTTTTGGTGCGATCTGAGGAACTCAAGCGGCTACCGGAGACTGCTGTTGTGCCATTTCTAACAGACGACGAATCCGTTCTTCAGTGGATGGATGAGTGCGAAAGAGAGATTGTAATCCCTCAGCCGATATTGGATTAATGATTAGCAGCGGTGACATTGCCGGATTGCCATTCATCTGAATCTGATGACCGACTTCTTCTAGTTTTAGCAACGCGCTCGCTAATGCCTGAGGATTGTGCGTAATCTGTGCTGAACCTTGATCGGCGGCAAATTCACGAGTTCGAGAAATGGCTAATTGAATGACGGCGGCTGATAGAGGCGCAAGAACGATCAGAAAGAGTAGACCGAGAGGATTTATGTTGCGTCGATCGTCTCGATAAACCGGACCATACAACGCTCCAAAGGTCAGAATTCGCCCTAAAAATGTGATCGCACCTGCGATTGTGCCAACCACCGCCTGAGTCAGCGTATCGCGATTTTTAACGTGGGTGAGTTCGTGAGCTAAAACGCCTTCTAATTCTTCAGGAGTCAGCAAATCGACGATACCTTGGGTGACCGCAACCGCAGCATGATCGGGGTCACGTCCAGTAGCAAAGGCATTGGGCGACTTAGTAGGCACAAAAAACAACCTCGGCATGGGGATACCTGCGCGTTCGCTCAGCTTAGCAACCATGTCGAATAATTCAGGGGCTTCATCTCGCTCGATCGGTTGAGCAGCATAGGCAGCAAGGGCAGCTTTATCGGAGTAATACCAAGAGCCGATGCTCGTCATGGCGGCAAATGCCAACCCCAAATAAAGACCCTGCTCGTTGCCGACCAGATAATAGCCGCCCAACACCAGCAGACCACTCAATAATCCCAGCAATGCGACCGTTTTAATTTCGTTGACCCCAAGCATTTTTTCTAAAGGCTTTTATTACTCTCCCAAATTCTCAAATCCGTAAGAACTTTGAATCTATCGGATGAGTGAAATCAGTGTCTCAAAAGAGGTTAATAAATAGGCTTCTCTATCCCAATTCTCAGAGAGCACCTTTCTGTGGAGGCGGACACAAGCCGACAGACTGCGAGAGGGTCACGTGCTTGAGGAGTCGATTGACCAACGAGTTTTTCTCAAAAGCAATCCTGCGGATGCCCTGATCGCCGATCGCTATAGTCCTTTCTCAAGTCGAAGTTTTGCCTCTTTCTCAAACCACGCCACCACTTGTGGAACGGTCAACTCTTCAATCGCCACGCCTCCATCTGCCGCCGATCGCTGAAGCGGTTTCATCGCCGAAATCGTCAGTTGCGTGAAGAACGTTTTGAAGTTGCTATCCATACTGCTTTGCAAACTGGGATCATTGGCGACCCAATCCGCAATTTGGTCAGGACTGAGATCCGCGATCGCTTGCCCCGATTGTTGAGCAACTTGCTTCAGCGATCGCAGCGCATAAATCGCCACCCGCGACGAAAATCTTTCGCGGGAGGTCAACAGTGCTTTATCGACTTCGTGACACTCTTCGGGAGTCAAAAATTCTGTAGAAGCAGGCGAATCACTCATAAGACAAATTTTGAATTTCTACAGGTCGGCGACAGACTATTATTTCGACTGAATCAAATAGCCGCAGCGATGCTCACCTTCGACCAGCCAATGAGTCCGATCGACGCGACAATCTGGCAACGCCAACTCAAACATTTCTAACTCGTGACCGCAAACGCTCGGAAACGACTCGGCAATCTGCGAAATTGCACAGTTATATTCTGTCAAAACAAACTTGAGAGCCGTGTCGGAGTCAATCGCGTGACATTCTGCCATATAGCCCTCCGATCGCCGCAGCTCGACTAACTTGTTGACCCGATCGGGTAGGTCACTCGCACCTAAATCCTCTCGATATTCGATGCCCTTGCGCTCCCACTGTTTGCGGAGAATCAGACTCACTTGGTCGCGCCCAACCGTTTCTGCCAACGTATCTAAGAGAGACACTGCAAACTCGTCGTAGCGATCGGGAAACTGCGATCGTCCCTCTCGGCTCAAGGTGTAGACATGATTGGGGCGACCCATACCCGTCTGCATCGCTTGATGCAAGATCAGCCCTTCGGTTTCTAAATCTTTGAGGTGACGGCGAATCGCCTGAGGACTCACCTGCAACTGTTCCGCCAAGTCTTGGGCAGTTGATTGACCTTGCTTTAACAGGTAATGCAGGATGTCTTGTTTGGTCGAGGGCTGCTGAGTCGTGGTCATCCTTGAAAGCTCACAGAAATCACAGAAATCACAGAAATCTAAGACAAAAAGCCGACTTAAACAATGGCAATGTTGCTAAAGTACCCTAGAATGGAAGTTGAGCAACAAAAGTGTTGTTTTAATTATAAGATCTATCGGATGTAGTGTTGTTCTGGATTATGAACACAGAAACCCAAACCACCCAAGCATCAGATAAAAGCCTTGAAGCAATGAGGCACTTTTCAGAAACTTATGCTAAGCGCACAGACACCTACTTTTGCGTCGATTTAGGCGTGACGGCAGTTGTGATCGAAGGGCTTGCCAAACACAAAGACGATTTGGGTGCTCCGCTTTGCCCCTGCCGTCAGTATGAAGACAAAGAAGCCGAAGTCGCAGCCGCTTATTGGAATTGTCCTTGTGTCCCCATGCGTGAGCGCAAAGAGTGCCACTGTATGTTGTTTCTGACTCCAGACAACGATTTTGCAGGCGAAATGCAAGCAATCACCTTCGACGAGATCCGCTCGACGACCAATCAATAGTCATAGTTAGGGATGGACGATGAATCAAAGGATTTATTTTTCATTTCTTGACTGCCCCTTCCTCACCCTTGAGTTAAGAGAACACGATCGATGAGTGCAACTGTTCAAAATCTGGTTAACCAGCCCTACAAATACGGGTTCGTCACTGATATCGAATCCGACACCATTCCTCGTGGGTTGAGCGAAGAGATGGTGCGGCTAATTTCTGCTAAGAAAGAAGAGCCGGACTTCATGCTGGAGTTTCGACTTAAGGCATATCGCCAGTGGCTCAAAATGACCGAGCCGGATTGGGCACACGTGGGCTATCCGGCGATCGACTATCAAAACATTATTTATTACTCTGCGCCTAAGCTCAAAGAGAAGAAGAAGAGCCTAGATGAAGTCGATCCAGAGATGCTGGAAGCCTTTGAAAAGCTGGGCATTTCTCTGTCGGAGCAAAAGCGTCTTAGCAATGTGGCAGTCGATGCAATTTTTGACAGCGTTTCGGTTGCTACGACCTTTAAAGAAAAGCTTGCCAAAGATGGCGTGATTTTCTGCTCGATTTCTGAAGCCGTGCGGGAATATCCCGAATTGGTCAAGAAATATTTGGGTAGCGTCGTTCCGGTGGGCGATAACTATTTTGCAGCGTTAAATTCCGCCGTGTTTAGTGATGGCTCGTTCGTGTTCATTCCCAAAGGCGTGAAGTGCCCGATGGAGTTGTCTACTTACTTCCGTATCAATAATGGCGATTCGGGGCAGTTTGAACGGACGCTGATTATTGCCGAAGAAGGCAGTCAGGTCAGCTATCTCGAAGGCTGCACGGCTCCGATGTTTGACACCAATCAGCTTCATGCGGCAGTCGTTGAGCTAGTGGCTCTTGATAATGCTGACATCAAATATTCCACGGTGCAGAACTGGTATGCGGGTGATGCAAATGGCAAAGGCGGCATTTACAATTTCGTCACCAAGCGCGGATTGTGCCAGGGTGTGAACTCTAAGATTTCCTGGACGCAGGTCGAGACGGGTTCTGCCATCACCTGGAAATATCCAAGCTGCGTATTAGTGGGCGATAATTCCGTCGGCGAGTTTTACTCGGTAGCGTTGACTAATCACCACCAGCAAGCCGACACCGGAACCAAAATGTTTCACATCGGCAAAAATACCCGCAGCACGATTATCTCGAAAGGGATTTCGGCGGGTCAATCGCACAACAGCTATCGCGGTTTGGTGAAAATCGGGCCCAAAGCCACAGGCGCGCGCAACTACTCGCAGTGTGACTCGATGCTGATTGGCGATCGTGCCCAAGCAAACACGTTCCCCTACATTCAGGTGCAAAACAACCAGGGCAAAGTCGAACACGAAGCGTCTACTTCCAAGATTGGGGAAGACCAGTTGTTTTACTTTAGCCAGCGCGGTATTTCGCCCGAAGACGCAATTTCAATGATGATTAGCGGCTTTTGTAAAGATGTATTTAACCAACTGCCGATGGAGTTTGCGGTTGAAGCCGATCGACTCCTCAGCCTCAAGCTTGAAGGGTCTGTAGGGTAGAGTTCTGAGATGCCTAGTCCACTTTTCTCACGCTATAGCCAGGGAGAAAACCGAGTCACGGCGAGCATTCTCGCAGTGTTTGAGCGAATCTCTTTCTCCCTGGTAGAGCGAATTCTGCAAATCCTATGTGAAGAACCAAACCTACCCCTTCTTGAAATTAAGAATCAAATCAAATCTGGAAAAGCAGATTCAGTTCCAGATGGAGCAGTTCAAGCATCGTTTGCCTATTGGATCGAAACAAAGGTTGTTCAGAATGCTATTGGACTGGATCATTTATTAGAGGATGGTCGCTCGGTGAATCGTCAGTTAAAGGCTCATTTAGATGCTTTGAAAGAGCTGAAAAACGCTGAAAAGAAAAAATTGCTAGTTTTAACACCAGATTATGAAGAACCTCAAGCCATTGCAAGCTTAGATTCTGATTTGGTTGTCTGGGCAAGTTTCAACGATCTGTATTCTGCGATCGTTGAAATTACCGCAACTGATGAATCTTGGCTAACCTCAAATTTTTCACTTCCCAGTGAGCAAGAGCGGTTTTTAATGCGTGAGCTAGTTCAAATGCTGCTGGCTGAGGGATTGGTCAACAGTGGTAAGTCTGACGCGGTTCTAATTGTTCCAGCGAGACAAGCGATTTCAGATTATCGAGAGTTTTCGGTCTATGTTTGTCAACCCAATCGATCCTTTCAACCTGTCGAATACATTGGTTTTTACCACAGCGGCATGATTGATAGACACATTGCTAAAGTGATAGGTCAGCCTATAGAAGAAATTGATTTGACCGTGGAAGCGATCGACGAAGCTGACTTGGATACAGAAGCTAAGGAAAAGTTGCGTTCGTTAGTTGAAAAGATGAAGGATAGCAACAGTCCAAGATATGGGGAAAAATTAAAAGTCTTCTTTCTATCAGCACGTGACTCTCAAGACACGATTGAGCTATCGCAAGATATTAAGAATGATCTTAGAAACGCTGCTGGTAGACCTTACGCTTTCACTATGGGTCAGCGATATGTGCCGATGTCAGCCTTGCAGAAAAATCCAGCAACAACGACAGAGTTGTTGAGAGGGGATGGGTGAAGCAATGACTCAAACCATTCAAGCCAAAGACGTAACCCTAAGAGACTTAACGGTTCAGTTTGGACTTCAACTCACTGAGGACGAGCAGTTTTTTCGTGAATGGCAAGATGACTTACCAGACGTTACTGACGATCAGAAGCGATTTCTCGATAAAGTAAGGGCGGGATACCTGAACTTGGTCATTGATCCACCACTCCTAGAAAAAACGATTCAAATTGCGATTTTAGGTCCGTTCTTATTTCTAGCAGACTTCTTTCTGCCTCCCTTTCAGATTAAGACTGAACAGTCGATCGAGATAATTGCTGAAGATGAAGGCACGATCGTTCGAGGACAAATTGACATTTTGCTGATGAGAGAGCAATTTTGGGTTGCAGTGATTGAGTCTAAAAGATTCTCTTTCTCAATGGAAGCTGGACTAGCGCAACTTCTAGCATATATGCTGGCGAATCCACACCCCAATCAGCCCGGTTTTGGTTTAATTGTGACTGGCGGAACTTTTGTGTTCATTAAATTGATTAAAGACACAGTTTCGCAGTATGCCGTTTCTAGGGAGTTTGCGATCCGTAACCCTGGAAATGAGCTGTATGAAGTGTTCAGGATTCTGAAACGAATCAGTCAACTGTAGGGAATTCATCGAGAGGTCAGTGTGTGATTAACGAAAACAGCGAAGTCATTTTATCGGTCAAAGATCTGACCGCAGATGTAGGCGATACTCAGATTCT
>JBBRMC010000085.1:0-10031 GCA_038231055.1 Leptolyngbyales cyanobacterium | reverse complement strand
GCATGACTCGTACCTTAACTTGCATCCTTTAAAAAGACACCTCCCCTTAAATGATAGTTGTAGTCTAGAACAATTTCTCTGACTGGAAAGATTCCGCTTGAGTTCCCCTAAGTTAAAGCTACCGTGTACACACAAGTCCTCGTAGCTTCGTTTGAGTCGGCTTATGCCCCCTAAATCCCCCAAAATTGGGGGACTTTGAACAAGATAAATGGCTTGACCTCTAAAACCTCGTTTCAGCTCAAAGTCCACCAGAATGGGGGATTTAGGGGGCGAAAGGTTTTGGCAATGACGGATCGGATCAACTTGTGTGTACACGGTAGCTAAGTTAAACGGGGTGATTTTATTTTTGAGCTAATTAAGAGGGTGGCAGCAGAATTGCAGGATCGTCATCAATAGACAACAGGAATCAAATCGGGTTGCTCTTGAGGAGTGAATCCGGCAGTCTGATCGACCTAATAGGTGTGCCCATTACCGCCCATGTTTTCATAGAGGGTGATCATAAGTCACCCTCGATCTGCTGAGAAGAATAGGTTAGGTGAAAACTTCTTTGAGAAGCACGATCGAGCCATTAGCGATGTATTGAACTGCCAATGCAGACAGCAACACGCCTAACACACGAGTTACTACGTTGATTCCAGTTTTGCCTAACGCATTAGAGAGATATCGAGATAAACAAAGCACTATATAGGTGATTACCAATACGATCGCAGTAATGATTAAAATCGCCACCAGTCCAAACTGATAAACTTCAGCATGGCTGGTTAAAATCACGATGCTGGCAAGGGTTCCAGGTCCGGCGATTAAAGGAATAGCTAACGGAAAAATGCTAATATCTTCTCGAAGTTGGGCTTCTTGCTCTTCTTCTTTGGTTTCTCGCTCGTTGTGGGCAAACACCATATCCAAGGCAATTTTAAACAAAAGAATTCCGCCTGCAATCTGAAACGCTTCGAGGCTAATCTCTAAATATCGCAGCAAAAACCCTCCCCCTAACGCAAACGCTAACAGGATCGCGCCTGCGGCTGCAACTGCTTGATAGGCAATGCGCGTCTGTTGTTGAGGAGTTTCCTGACCGACTAAGGTGATGAAAATAGGAGCCAGCCCGATCGGGTCAATCACGACAAACAGCGTCAAAAAAGCCTGAAGTGCAAGGGGAACCATGAGGAGAAGGGGTGAAACGCCTTCAGTCTAAATCAACTAAGCCTGGAATTCGAGTGATTGAGAGAAAATCTTTCTTCCAACTAAGGAATGTGGATTTATGAATGCCGAGATCTTCGCCCTCCTCACGACGTGGGGCGAAGCCCTCGCCTAACCCTTCTTCCCCTACCGTGTACACACGAGTTGATCCGATCCGTCATTGCCAAAACCTTTCGCCCCCTAAATCCCCCATTCTGGTGGACTTTGAGATGAAACGAGGTTTTAGAGGTCAAGCCATTTATCTTATTCAAAGTCCCCCAAAATTGGGGGATTTAGGGGGCATAAGCCCACTCAAACGAAGCCACGAGGACTTGTGTGTACACTGTAGCCCTTCTTCCCAGGCAGAAGGAGCTAAAATTCTGGTTCCCTCTCCGTTTGAGAGAGGGCTAGGGCGAGTCAACGGTGCAATGACCGACTTTATTGAATTCACGATCCTTAGCTGAGATCTTGCACCCGATTGAAACTCCCTCGTTGCTAGCATTCACCTGCCCGTGATCGAAAATCATAGTCTAGCCTTGCGAAGTCCATTCACGGGCGGGACACCATCGCAGTGAAGAGGCTGGCAAGATCTCAGTTAACCTCTTCAGCCAGTTTGAAATCTGTCACAGATTTAGCTAGACAAATTCGGCTAGGTGATGCATAGTATAAAGGTGTGAGGAGCAAATCGAATCGAAAAGCCTCTGGAGTCGAAACACGGCAAGACGTCCAGAGGCTTTTTGTTTGAGAATTTGTGTTCTCTTAAAGTAATGTCATTCTAATTCGATCGTTGAACGTGGTGGATCTACCGGAACGTCTCTACACATCCAGTAAATCCATCATCCGTTGATAACCCCCAGAACGAGACTCCATCGAACTCGCGTTAGATTATTTGTGGCGAATAAATTCGTAGATCTTTAGATATTCCTCGGCTGGATTGTGCCATGAATAATCGTATTCCATCCCTTGGATGACAAGATTTTCATATTCTTCAGGGGCGTGTTGATAAAGTCCGATCGCCCGATCCATTGCAGATTCTAAGGCTTTCTCATCTGTTTGATAAAACACGTAGCCATTGCGTTTTTCGGGTGGCTTGCTGGAATCATAGTCTCGATCGAACACCGTATCTAACAATCCGCCAACGCCCCGCACGATCGGAATAGTGCCATATTGCAAGCCAATCATTTGGGTTAATCCGCATGGTTCATAGTTGCTGGGGACGACGATCATATCAGCCCCGGCATAGATTAGATGAGACAATTCTTCGTTAAAGCCTAACTCTAAATGACAGTCAGGATTGTCGTTGAGAAATGCTTTTTCGTGCTGAAATTTTGCGTTAATTTCTGGCTCGGTGGCGGAGCCTAACAAAACAAATTGTGCCCCTTTTTCAAGCGCATAATAAATCGCGTGGTGAACGAGATGAACGCCTTTTTGATCATCTAATCGCCCGATATAGCAGATTAGAGGTTTGTCTGAGTCCTGTAAAAACAAACGGTCTCTCAACGCTTTTTTATTCTTTGCTTTTGCGGTCAAATCATCTTTAGTGTAGCGAGTCGGAATGTAGCGATCGCTCTCTGGGTTCCAAAAATCATCGTCAATGCCGTTGAGAATTCCAGAAAATCGCTCTTCGTTTAAGTGAATCGTGTGACTTAACCCACAGCCCACTTCTGTGTAATGCGCTTCCCAAGTGTGGTGTGGCGACACTGTGTTGAAGAAATTTGAATAGACGATGCCGCCTTTCATCATATTTAGAGCAAATGGATTGAAATTATCGCGCAATCGATCGTATTGAAAATAATATGCCTCTTGGTTTAACCCGGTTGCTTTGAGAACTTCACTGCCCGTAATGCCTTGATGTTTGAAGTTGTGAATGGTGTAGCAAACCCTCTGATTTGCCATGCCGTGAAACTGATAAATCTCATATAACATGACGGGAATCAGCCCCGTTTGCCAGTCGTGACAGTGCAGCACATCGGGTCGTTTATTGCTTCTAAGCAAAAATTCTAAAGCGGCTTTGCTGAAGAAGGCAAATCGCATCGTGTCATCAGAACAGCCGTAATAGATGCCTCGATCGAAGAATCCCTCTTCTGACTTGGGTTTGATAAAGAAACACAGCCGCCCATGTACCCAGCCACAATAGACATCGCAGATAATTGCGCCACCATCCCACGGCACCGACAAATCGCGGTAGGCATCGTGTAGCCCCCAAATATGGTCATAGCGCATACAGTCATACATCGGCAAAATTAGCTCGACGGTGTTGCCTCGATTTTCTAACTCGCGGCTGAGTCCGTAGACGACATCGCCCAGCCCTCCAGCCTTGATGACTGGGGCGCATTCCGAAGCAATTTGCACAATGTACATATCAAATTCTCACTAACGATCGCGTGATAAATGGTGCTTTCCCATGTACTGGTTTAGATCAAGACGCACCGTTTGTAAACAATCTGAAGTGGAGTTTCTTGTTAAGAGGAGGTGGGGCTATGGTTTGAGTTTCACCCAGGTTGAAGCTAGCTTTTTGATCGTGGGCGTTAAGCGATCGCGGCTATATTCATCTGCCGCTTTGCGAATGGCTTCGGCTTGGGTTGGGTAGGGATGAATCGTACTCGCTAGCGCCCCGATTCCTAATTTGTGAGTCATTGCTAACGTGATTTCATTAATCATGTCTCCAGCGTGTCTTGCTACGATCGTAGCGCCGATTATTTTGCTGGTTCCTTTTTGTAGATAGATCTTTGCTAATCCTTCTGTTTCACCATCAATGATCGCTCGATCGATCTTATTCATCGGCACAGAGAGAATGTGAACCTCAATGCCTTGCTGCTGTGCTTCTTTAAGCGACATCCCAACCGTTGCCACTTCTGGATCAGTAAACGTGCAAGATGGCATCACGAGTGAACTGAGTTTTCTTCGTCCCAGTCCAAAAATGGCAAACAACGCATTTTGAATCAGAATTCGAGCTGCCGCGTCTGCTGCGTGGGTATATTTCCACTCCATGCAAATGTCGCCCACCGCATAGATTTTGGGATTCGTCGTTTGCAAATAATCGTTGACGATTACGCCGCGCTTTTGGTCATACTCTACGCCGACGGTTTCGAGGTTCAGGTTCTCAACGTTGGGCGATCGCCCGACTCCGACCAAAATTTCATCAACGATGACGGATTGCTCCTTTCCATCTAATTCGTAGTGAATGACTTTTTCGGCACCTCGACGCTCAACGCGTGTAATTTTTGACTTTAAAAGCAACTGAATGCCGTCTTGCTCAAATGCTTTTTGAATAATCGCTGCGGCATCATCATCTGCACGACTCAATAGACGAGAGCCTCGCTGCAATAACGTGACTTCTGAGCCGAGTCGTCTAAAGGTTTGTGCCAATTCGCAGCCAACATAGCCGCCGCCGATCACGCCCAAACGACGAGGACATTCGGTTAACTCAAATACATTCTCGTTCGTGAGATATCCAGCTTCGGCGAGACCGTCGATCGCCAACTCCGCTGCACGAGAACCCGTCGCGATCGCTGCCTTGCGAAATTTGAGACTCTTGCCTGCAACGCTCACCGTGTCAGCACTCGCAAATTTTGCCTCGCCAAAAAAGACATCTACGCCATAGACTTGCTGAAATTTCTCTGCTGCGTCGTTGGGGCTAATCTCCGCGCGCACCCGCCGCAATCGCTCCATCACTGCCGCAAAATCGACCTTAATCTCGTCGGATGTGCCAATTCCAAACCGTGCTGCACTTTGAATATCAGCCACCACTCGCGCCGATCGAATCATTGCTTTCGAGGGCACACAGCCGACGATTGTGCAGTCGCCGCCCATCAAATGTTTCTCAATCAGAGCCACCTTTGCCCCAAAAATCGAAGCCCCTGCTGCGGTGACCAATCCCGCTGCGCCTGCGCCAATCACCACTAAATCATAGCGAGGAGCCGGATCAGGATTGACCCAATCGGGCGGATGCACGTTGTTAATCAACTCCTGATTGTAGCGATCCATCGGGGGAATGGTGACACGATCGACATCAGCGACAAATTGCGACATAGCGAATTCTCTTTCAACTCCTCTCATTCTAAAGACATAGCTTGCAAAGTCCTCTAACTAATGGAGGGGAAAGCGGCGATGAAATATGCTTGACTTAGAGCGCACTCTAACCGCTAAGGTGATGGGCATGGATGCAGAACTCATGATTCAACAGGTTTCTGAACGCACGGGATTAAGCGTCTACTCGCTGCGCTGCTACGGGCGTAACGGACTTTTGGAGCCAATTAATCGGGCTGCAAATGGGCATCGTCGATATTCAGCCACCGACATTACTCAAATCGAATTTCTAACGAAATTGAGAATGACTGGGATGCCGACTCGATAAATGCAAATCTATGCAGTTTCTCTACGTCAAAATCCCGGTGCTCTTAACGAGTGGAGAGTAATTTTAGAAGCTCATGAACGAGATGTTCAGCAACGTATTCAAGAAACAGCTCAAAATTTGGAGCTAATTCAATAGAAGATTCAAAACTATCAAAAAATTGAACAGCGTTATTCAAAGAATAAAACTGCTTCTAATCAATTTGCAAACAGTTCTCAAAGTAGGAATTAACCATCATGAAAACACGAAAACTTGGTCAAAAACTCACGGTATCAGAACTCGGACTCGGCTGTATGGGAATGTCAGAGTTCTACGGCACCACCGATGAAAGCGAATCGATCGCCACCATTCATCGCGCCCTGGAGTTAGGCGTTAACTTTCTCGACACTGCTGATATGTATGGCATCGGCGCAAACGAACAACTGGTCGGCAAGGCGATTAAAGAGCAGCGCGATCGCGTCATTCTCGCCACCAAATTTGGCATTCAGCGTGGCGATGATCCTGCCGCTCGCGGCATCAACGGCAAACCTGAATATGTGCGTCAAGCCTGCGATGCGTCACTTAAACGATTAAACGTTGACTACATTGATTTGTATTATCAGCATCGCGTCGATCCAAACGTTCCGATCGAGGACACGATCGGGGCAATGGCGGAACTGGTTCATCAGGGCAAAGTGCGCTATTTAGGGCTTTCAGAAGCTGCCGCTAAAACGATTCGTCGCGCTCATGCCGTCCATCCCATCACTGCCCTTCAGTCAGAATATTCACTCTGGACTCGTGACCCCGAAGATGAGATTCTCCCAACCCTTCGCGAATTAGGGATTGGGTTTGTGCCCTACAGTCCGATGGGGCGGGGCTTTCTCTCCGGGCAAATCACCAGTCCCGATGATTTTGCTGCCGATGATTTTCGTCAACATCTCCCCAGATTTCAGGGCGAAAACTTTTATAAAAATCTCGAATTGGTCGATCGCGTCAAAGAAATTGCATCTCAAAAAAACGTCACTCCTGGACAGCTAGCGTTAGCGTGGCTTCTGGCTCAAGGCGATGATATCGTTCCCATTCCAGGGACAAAACGCCGCACCTATTTAGAAGAAAACGTCGCAGCCGTCGAGATTAAATTGACTTCAGAAGACCTCGATCGCTTAGATGCGATCGCGCCTAAAAATGCGACGGCGGGCGATCGCTATCCTCAAGCTTCGATGGCTGCCCTCGATCGTTAAGCGGCGGCGGTTGGTGTGAATCTGGCAATGTTGTGATGTCAATTCGATGCTTGGATGCGGGAGATTAGGGGTCATGGCGCGATCGATTGGTGAGACGTTCCACCGGAACGTCTCTACGGGGTTGGTGAATCCATCATTGATTCGGTATGGCTCTATTCGACTACGCTGACTTTCTTGACCAATGCTTTTTGCAACGTGCTTAATAGCTCTTTGACCATAAAGGGTTTTGCCAAAAATCGCTGCACACCCGTGCTTTCTGCATCGGCAATCATTCCTTTTGATGACAGCCCACTCATTGCCACGATTTCAACATCAGGGTTGATGCGCTGCAACGTGCGAATCGTGCTCGGACCATCCATTAACGGCATCATCAGATCAATTAAGACAAGCTGAATGCTGTCTTGATGTTGAGAATAAACCTCGATCGCGTCCACTCCATTGCAGGCAGTCAACACCTGGTAGTTATAGTCTTCGAGCGTGATGCGCGTGCTTTCTCGCACAGGTGCTTCATCATCCACGACTAAAATTAAACCACCGTCGCCTCGGTGCAGTTCTGGGTTCTCGATCGGGGCAGCTTCTCGAATCATTACCGCAGGCAAAAAGACTTTAAACTCAGTTCCTTTGCCGAGTTGACTCGATACCGTGATAAAGCCCCCGTGACTTTTGATGATGCCAACAACTGTCGAAAGCCCTAATCCAGTGCCGCTTCCTAGTTCTTTAGTGGTGAAAAATGGCTCAAAGATGCGATCGAAAACCTCCGTGGCAATTCCCACGCCCGTGTCAACCACCGACAGCACACAATAGGGTCCGACTTGTGCCTCTAACGTCATTCGCGCATCGGCTTCATCAAGCTGCTGATTGCTGGCAGCGATCGTGAGCGTTCCGCCCAGGGGCATGGCATCACGGGCATTGACACAAAGATTCATCAACACCTGATGGAGTTGAGTGCTGTTACCCACCACCGTCCACAAATCATGAGGCGTTTGAACATCGACCTCGATCGACTTGGGCAACGTTTCGCGCAAAATTTTCTCAATCTCGCCAATTAAGTGCCGCGGTTGCAAAATCACCTGCTTGCCCTCTGCGCCGCGTGTAAACGACAGCACTTGTTTAACCAAATCTGCGCCACGTCGAGCATTTGATTCTAAAAGTTGAAGCAATAATTGACTGCGATCGTCCAAATTTTGTAGCTTTAAGGGCAAGAGCTGAGCGGCGGCTAAAATCGGCGTGAGAATATTGTTTAAGTCGTGAGCAATGCCACTCGCTAATGTCCCAATGCTCTCTAACCGTTGAGCACGAAAGAACTGCGCTTCTAGCAATTTCTTTTCGGTAATGTCAGTATCCACGGTTAAGATTGATTTCGGTCGTCCTGCCTCATCTCTAACTAGCGTCCAGCGACTTTCGACCGTGATGTCTCGACCGGATTTAGTGATCTTTTGCAATTCACCTAGCCATTCACCTTGATTAGCTACCGCATCTAACGCAGCTTTAATTTGAGGAGATGGTTTCCGATAGAGAAGTTGATTGGCATCTTTTCCGATCGCGTCATCAGCGCTCCAACCAAACAGCCGTTCTGCACCTTTGTTCCAATACAAAATATGATTGTTTGAATCTCTCACTAAGATTGCATCGGTTGTGATGTCTAGCAATTCTGCCTGTTCTCGAATCTTTTGCTCGGCACGTTGGCGTTCGATCGCATATCGCATCGATCGTGCCAATAAGTCTCCGGTCACTGTTCCTTTGACCAAATAATCTTGTGCGCCCTCCTGCATCGCCCGCAGGGTAATGACTTCATCATCCAATCCCGTTAAAACCACAACCGGAATTGCAGGAACTCGACGGTGAATTTTTATAAGCGTCTCTAGCCCGATGCTGTCGGGCAAGGTGAGGTCTAAAAGAATGATGTCAAATTTAATTTCGCTCAGATTTTTGAGTGCGGCTTCTAAGCGATCGCACTGCGTCACCTGAAAGGGATTGGTCGGAACCTCTTTAAGAAACTCTAGCAACAGCCGCACGTCAGCCGGACTGTCTTCTACTAACAGAACGTTGATTGACTGCTCTGCCATATTGATCATAACTCCGGTGGCAGTTTGACGATCGTGAACCAAAAATCTTCGATCGATTGAACGATTTTAATAAATTGATCGAAATCAACAGGCTTAGAAATGTAACAGTTTGCACAGAGATTATAGGCTCTGATGATATCTTCCTCAGCTTGAGACGTGGTTAAAATCACCACCGGAATTCGCCTTAAGATCTCATCTGCCTTAATCTCAGCTAACACTTCACGTCCGTCTTTTCTAGGTAGATTAAGGTCTAACAAAATTAGATCTGGGTGAGGAGAATCGATATACAGGGCTTGCCTACGCAGAAACGCCATCGCTTCTACACCATCATCGACCACGCTGAGATTAATGTGCATCTTACCATCTTCAAGAGCAATTCGAGTGAGTTGAGCGTCCCCCGGATTGTCTTCAACTAGCAAAACTTGAATAGGTAACTTCATCGCGATCGCTGCCTCTCAACAGTGTGAAATAGAACGTGGTTCCTTGCCCCGGCTCTGACTCAAACCAAATGTGACCTCCATGCCGCTCAACAATTTTTTTGCATAACGCTAGCCCGATTCCGGTTCCAGGATATTTGGTGCGTGAGTGCAATCGCTGAAAGATGGCAAAGATGCGATCGTGATATTGCATCTCGATTCCGATGCCGTTGTCGCGCACGTAAAATGTGAGCGGGTCATCGCCATCATCTAGCACCCCAATGTGAATGCGAGGAACCTCCTGCTGGCGAAATTTGAGCGCGTTTCCTACCAAATTTTGAAAAAGCTGGGTCAGTTGGGTGGCATCTGCCATCACTTGAGGAAGCGGATCGTGGGTGATTACCGTCTCACTGTCTTGAATCGCGAATTGGAGATTGGCGATCGCGCGCTGCAATGCCTGTTCGCTATCCACTATGATTAAGGGCTGTCCCCGTGTGCCAACCCGTGAGAAAACCAATAAATCTCGAATCAGGGTTTGCATTCGCTCTGCCCCTTCGATGGCGTAGTCAATAAACTCATCTGCACTGGCATCGAGTTGGTGTTTATAGCGTCGTTCTAACAGTTGTAGATAGCTAATCACCATCCGTAAGGGTTCTTGCAAATCGTGAGATGCAACGTAGGCAAATTGTTCTAATTCAGCATTCGATCGCGCTAGTTCTTCGCGTTGTTGAGTTTCTTGTTCTAGTAATTGCGCTTGTGTGATTGCAATGCCAATTTGATTGGCGAGTTGTTGTAATAATTC
>JBBRMC010000084.1:0-10042 GCA_038231055.1 Leptolyngbyales cyanobacterium | reverse complement strand
GTTTCTTGGTCGATGTTGACTCGGAAGGTTGGATCTTCCTCAGATAAAGCTTTTAGTGCCTTAGAGAGTTTTTCCATATCCTGCTTTGTCTTAGGCTCGACTGCAACAGAAATCACTGGCTCTGGAATAAACAGTGTTTCCAGAATCACAGGGGCATTCTCGTCACAGAGAGTATCTCCCGTTAATGTATCAGACAAACCGGGAATAGCGCCCAAGTCACCTGCCCGTAGTTCATCGACATCAATGCGATCGTCTGCTTTCAAGATGATTAATCGAGAAACTCGCTCTTTCTTGCCTTTAGAAGAGTTTAAGACATAGCTTCCCTTCTTAAGCACACCTGAGTAGACGCGAACAAAGGTCAAGCGCCCAACAAACTTATCAGACATTACTTTGAACGCCAAAGCAGACATCGGCAAGCTGTCGTCTGCTCTGCGCTCGACAGTCGTGCCATCGTTGAGCAGCCCTTGCACGGGGGGAACGTCGAGCGGGGAAGGAAGATAGTCAATCACCGCATCTAACATTAGCTGAACGCCTTTGTTTTTAAAGGCAGATCCGCAAAGCATCGGCACAAAGAATTCGCCGTTAACGCCTTCGATCGTACCTTTGCGAATTGCTTGTCTGACTTCTTCTTCAGTGATTTCCTCACCTGCGAAATACTTTTCCATCAGTGCGTCGCTGGTTTCTGCCACCGACTCGATCAGCTTGGTACGGTACTCATCTGCCAGATCCTTAACATCGTCGGGAATATCAGTCTCTTCAATGTCGGTTCCTGCATCATTGTTGTAGATGTAAGCGCGCATCTTCACGAGATCGACAATTCCTCTGAGCTTGTCCTCAGACCCGATCGGAATCTGAATCGGAACTGCGTTTGCGCGGAGACGATCTCGAACCTGCTCATAGACCTTGTAGAAGTTTGCTCCCGTCCGATCCATCTTGTTAACGAAGACGATTCGGGGGACGTTATAACGGTTTGCTTGCTTCCAAACGGTTTCAGACTGAGGCTGAACACCCCCCACTGAGCAGAACACCGCAATCACACCATCCAACACCCGCATCGAACGTTCAACTTCGATGGTGAAGTCTACGTGCCCAGGTGTATCAATAATGTTAACTTGGTGATCTTTCCAACTGGTGCTAATTGCAGCAGCCGTGATTGTGATGCCGCGCTCACGCTCCTGCTCCATCCAGTCAGTCGTTGCGGTTCCTTCATGAACCTCACCGATTTTGTGAACGACACCCGAATAGAACAAAATTCGCTCGGTTGTCGTCGTTTTGCCCGCATCAATGTGGGCTGCAATTCCAATGTTGCGTACTCGTTCGAGCGGGGTTGTACGAGCCACAGCTACCTCCTTAGTCTCTGTCGCATAAGTGGGTTAAGAAGCACGATCGCTTCTATTAAGATTTTATGCTTTATTAATAGCGATAGTGGGCGAACGCTTTGTTGGCTTCTGCCATCCGATGAGTTTCTTCGCGCTTGCGAATGGCACTTCCGGTTTCGTTAGCGGCATCCATTAACTCATTGGCAAGTCTAGCTGCCATTGTTCGACCGGGGCGTTGACGCGAGTATTGAATGAGCCAACGCAGTGCGAGAGCAATTCCTCGCTCAGGGCGCACTTCCATTGGCACTTGATAGGTAGCACCACCGACTCGACGCGCTTTAACTTCCACCAAAGGCGTTGCATTCCGAACTGCCCGTTCAAAAACTTCAAGGGGTTCAGTTCCCGTCCGTTCTTGAATGGTTTCAAAGGCATCATAGATAATGCGAGAAGCCAAAGACTTTTTGCCGCTTCTCATGATTCTTCGCATCATCATGCTGACGAGACGAGAGTTGTGAACGGGGTCGGGCGGAACCGGACGCTTTTTAATGACAACGCGACGAGACATAGTGAGCCTTCTAGAGAAAAATCAAGGATTTACTTTGGTTGCAACCTTTTTAGGGTAACAGAGTACGGATAAGAGTCAGAGCACACAAACAGCTTTGAGAAAGTATAGAAAGAACTCTCTTCAAAGCTGTTCTTTAGACAATGACTGCCAACGGATCAGAGTTGGTTGAATGAAATCAGATAGAAAGACCGTAAATTTTGAGTCAGAACCTGATGCTCAAATGAGTCTATGAAGCTTTCTTAGGACGCTTTGCACCGTACTTAGAGCGCCCTTGCTTGCGATCTTTGACACCAGCAGTGTCAAGAGTTCCACGAATAATATGGTAACGAACGCCGGGAAGATCTTTAACCCGACCGCCACGAATCATTACAACAGAGTGCTCTTGAAGGTTGTGACCAATACCGGGAATATAAGCCGTAACTTCAAAACCAGAAGTCAGACGAACCCGCGCAACTTTACGCAAAGCAGAGTTGGGCTTTTTAGGAGTCGTTGTGTAGACTCTCGTGCAGACACCACGACGCTGCGGGCAACTCTTGAGAGCCGGAGATTTAGTCTTCTTTTGCGCTTTACTGCGCTCGTCACGGATGAGCTGCTGGATTGTGGGCATTGTATAGCGTGTGCAGTCTTTTGACTGTTCCAACTTTCAACAAATATTGAGCATACCAATCTACCAGTGCCTCTGTCAAACAATTTTTATAACTGAAGATAGGCAAAGACTATAGAGGTATTCAGGCATCTAATGAATCACCCAGCTTATGCCTCTGAGATCGAGAACGAATTCCCGCAGTCACAGTTTTTAACGGCATTGGGGTTGTGAAAGCGAAAGCTTCCTCCCATTAGATCCTCTGAATAGTCTAGCGTCAAACCTTGAAGATGCGCCAAGCTATCGGCATTAATCGCTACTTGAATGCCGTTGCAGTTATAAATTTGATCGTCTGGCTGCAATCGTTCATCAAATTTCGTCAGGTAAGACAGTCCAGAACAACCCATCGGTTGAACGCCTAACCGGAAGAAGACCTGGGAGTTTTGTTGTCTTAATTTCAGGCGAAGAATTTCTTCAACCGCAGAATGACTTAGATGAATCATACGATCGGGCAGTTAACGCAAAATGGGTGTAGTCGATCGTATCGTGCAAAGTCTTGAATCGATCGTCTAAATAAAAGTTGAAATTGTTAGCGAATAGAGGGATGAATCTGTCCTCCAGCCCTCAATTCTGGAGAAACTGGATGACTCAAAGTCCTTCAACGTTCGTCGATCTAGAGAGATTTCCGAGGGTCTGCTATTCGCTTGCAACCCTCAATTTAGCAATGCCAATTTAAAAAACAGAGTGAGGCAGTCAAAGAAGATACCTGCCTCACTCACAAATTAATAAGCTGCGATATTAAATCCGTAAATTAATGGTTAGAACCCGCACGAGAGTAATCGTCTTGGAAGCGGATAATGTCATCTTCACCGAGATACTCACCGTTTTGAACTTCAATGAGGATGAGAGGAATCACACCAGGATTTTCTAGGCGATGAGCCGTACATTGAGGAACGTAGGTTGATTGATTGCTGCTGAGCACGAGGTCTTCTTCACCACAGGTGACTTTAGCGGTTCCCGAAACGACGATCCAATGCTCACTCCGATGGTGGTGCATTTGGAGACTGAGGCGGTGTCCTGGTCTCACCTCAATCCGCTTGATTTTATAGCCGCGTCCTTCTTCAAGGGTGGTAAATGAACCCCAAGGGCGAAGCTCGGTTGCTGCGGCTCCTCTGAGCGGTGATGTTGATAAGGTCAATGTTGGGGTTTGAATCATTTCTTGAGGTTGAGCCACCGTTTCCTCTCCTTTATCACACTGAATTTAAGTAATTAATGGATCACACGATCGCGGGATTGAGAGAGTTCCAAATCGCACAATTACCTAAAATTTGCGACCTGGAACAACCGACAAGGCTAACAAAGAGTTTTAATTGAGACCAGCTAGAACGAGTTAATTTGAAGGAAGTTTACTAACTCTTCATTTGGACGAGCTTAAGCTTGAAGCTGACTTAAAACCCTGACTAGCTCAAGGAGTCGGTTGGAGAAAAACACCGATGCCGTTATAAACACGGGCAGAACTGCGAGAGGGACGATCGAGAATTTGTCCTCCTAAGTAAAGGGTCGTTGAGCTTCCGCCGTCCAGATTGAGAGCGTTAACTGCACCTAACTGGCTCATGATCTGCGCCATTTCTGCCAAGGTTGCCCCCTTCCCGCCGATGCGGTCATGGACAGTCACGATCAAGATGGTGCCATCACTAGCTTGCCCGATCGCACTCCGAGCCGCCAGTTCGCGAATAAAAGCAGCGCTAAACTGTTCGGCTTTGGCATCTAAGACAATTTGCCCATTTTGAATCAGAAGCGGTCCTGCACCGATGATATTTGGATAGAGATTGAGATCAGATGGAAAAGTGGTGCTTTCAATCTGAAGTGATGTGTCGATCGGGAGAGAAGTGGCGATCGCAGGATTAGAGCGAATGACTAACAAATATCCATCAGCAGGAATTGAAAAGAGACCTCCAGGTGCCGCTCCAGTGCGTTGCTCAGTCACACGATTATTCTGCACAGTTAGGAGAACTTCGTTTTGGGATAACGTAGCGTAGGTTGATCCCCAAGCCGTTGTGTAACGAGCCATACCTGCCTGAGCGTAGCCGCTATTTAACGCTGTTAGAGGAAGGCGCTGCCCGGTAGAGGTGATGAGCGTCTCTCTCAGGGTTAAGCGATCGACCCTAACTCCTCCCTGGTCATTCCAGGCAACCACGCCACGGTTGAGAATGGGGCTTGAAAACCACTCGCTGCTGCGACGAATTGCTCCCAGAGGCAGTTGATTTTTGCGATTGAAGAATCCGCCGTTAATTGCGGCACTTGCCTGGGACTGTCGAGCCGTTTGAATTAAGGGCGCAATGCCAGGAACGGCTGCGGAGCTAGGAAGGATTGGTCGGAGGCTCAGCCCAGGCTGGCGAGGATTTGCCTCTAACCAAACTACCGGAAATTGAGCAGTTCCTGATGTTAGGTAGCGTTGTCGCCATCGCAACCCTGGTGCCCAGAGAATGTCACGATCGACCCAATAATTGGGTTGAACATCCAAAATAATCCGGTTGGGATTAGCCAACGTTGAAACTTGAGATCGCAGAGTGATTGGAATACCTATGCGGAGGGTCGTTCGATCTCCGATCGTCTCTAATTTGAGTGACTTAATCAGCCTTCCTGGCTTGGCTTTAAGGCTTTGCACCAAGGCTGAATCGGCTTGGGCGTTCAGAGTGATGATCAGTTCTTGGCTTTGAGGATCGACTTGATAGGGAGTGGGACGATCGAGATTAATAACAATTCGTTCTCCGGCAGGTTGTTGCCCTTGTCGAACTGCTAGCACTCTTGCAGATGGGGTAGAAACTTGCAGCGTATTGCCTTGAGGCTGAAGTTGCCACCCTAGCTGTTGAGCCAGAGTTGTAATGTCGAGGTAGCGAAAAGGGGGAGTCAACCGAGTTGGAAGGGGAAGCATTGCGGCACCAAACCAGTCAATAGGTTGGTTAGTGACCGTCGAGTTGTTAAGTAATTGTGCCCCAAATAGCTGCATGAGGGCAGCATCACTCACGCCAATGCGAGTCGTCCCAGCCGTCTGCCATTGGCTCCAAGGCAAGGCAACGACGCGACCGTTTAGGGAGATTTGGCTGGTCTGTTGAAGAGGTACTTGGGCGATCGTGAGGGGCGGTTCAACCCTAGAGAGTCGTTTAGGGGAATTGGCGATCGCTGGAAGGCTCATGAGTCCCGCAATGAAGGTGACTGAGAGGGGAGTGAGGAGTTTTGTGAAGCGATGCCAGCTTGAACGGGAATCGGACGATCGCGATGGACAACAAGGTTTAGGGTTGATCACAGGTTTCTTAATGACTTCGGGCAAGTTTTCTAAAAGTGACTGAGCGAGAGCAAAAAATGTTCGCAGCAGGTTCTAAGTAGGAAGGCACAATTATTTGTAGGATAGGTCAGCGATAGCGTAACCCATGCGGGTGTTGGGTTTTGTCCCTCAACCCAACCTACATCCATCTCACTGAGCGAGAGCAAAAATGTTCGCAGCAGGTTCTACTTGGGGTTCTGAGATTTCTGACGTTGGCGGTTAGCTCTATCACGAAACACTGACTTTCTCACCCTCGCTAGTTTTAGAAATCCCCCTAATTTTGGCTAAATCTCAGTAGCATGGATCTATTGAGCCGCACGAGTGGTGGGCTTGGAGAGATACGACATTCAGCAATATCGTAGAGCGTAGGGATTGTCAGAGAAGCTAATTTTTTATAAAATCTTTACTCCATGCTCTTTAGGGCAGCACTTTAACCAGAGTTAAATCTTCTAGAGCAGGACAATTTCTCTGTCCATGTTGTGGAACTTTAAACAGCGGTCTACACAGAAGTTTTGATATTGACAGAACAATAAGTTCTGCTGAGCTTCTGTCCAGAATTGAACTTTACAGTTTGGACTAACAAAATTTTTACTCGATTGTGTGATTCATATCAGTTGTGTCTCTGTTTTCTTCATAAAGTTTTTAAAATGATTGAATCAGCAGTCGATGCCAAAAGCGGGTAGATGTGACCCGATCGCAGTGCAGTCCGTTTTTCACAGACCCATTTTCTCGTTGGCAATGAATGAAATGAGCGATTCCATGATCCAAGCAAGTGCAAGCTTCAACAATCAGCTATCTCAAGAAACAGATGCCGGATATTTAGGACAACCGTGGCTTGTAGAGGAACGGGATGCTTGTGGAGTAGGCTTTATTGCTGACCAGCAGGGAAGAGAGAGCCATGATCTGATTGTGAAAGCACTGTCTGCACTGACTTGTCTAGAGCATCGGGGTGGCTGTAGCGCCGACCGAGACTCTGGAGATGGTGCAGGTTTGATGACAGCCATCCCTTGGGAAATTTTTAGCGAGTGGGCAGAGTCTAACGGGCTTCAATCTCTACCGATGGCACAGACGGGGGTGGGGATGATTTTCTTGCCCCAAGATACTGCTGCTGCCGCTACAGCGCGACGGATTTCAGAACAGATTTTAGCGGAAGAAGGGCTGACCGTCTTGGGGTGGCGGGTGGTGCCTGTCAAACCAAATTTATTAGGAATCCAGGCGCGGGAGAACCAGCCACAAATCGAGCAGATTCTGGTGCATTCAGATCAGCTTCAGGGTGAAGACTTAGAACGACGGCTTTATCTAGCTCGCAAGCGAATTGTGAAAGCGCTGTCTGAGACTGGCAGCCGATCGCTGGCAGAGTTTTATGTGTGTTCGTTCTCAAATCGCACGATCGTATACAAGGGCATGGTGCGATCGGCAGTTTTGGGCGAATTCTACGAAGACCTCCAAAATTCTGCCTACAAGAGCACGTTTGCCGTCTATCACCGTCGCTTTAGCACCAACACGCTACCGAAATGGCCGCTGGCACAACCGATGCGGCTATTGGGACATAACGGCGAAATTAACACTCTACTGGGCAACGTCAACTGGATGAGAGCACGGGAAGCAGACATCGCACATTCTAATTGGGGCGATCGGATCTCTGAGCTAACGCCTAGTGTCAACTCTGATAACAGCGACTCGGCAAACTTAGATAACGTCATGGAGTTGCTAGTGCGCTCTGGACGTAGCCCGATGGAAGCGTTGATGATTATGGTGCCAGAGGCTTATAAGAACCAGCCCGATCTGGTCGATCATCCAGAAATCGTTGATTTTTACGAGTATTACAGCGGCATTCAAGAATCTTGGGATGGTCCGGCTTTGCTGGTGTTTAGTGATGGCAAGCGAGTTGGGGCGACGCTCGATCGTAATGGTCTACGTCCCGCTCGTTATAGTGTCACTCGTGATGGCTATCTGATCGTGGCATCTGAAGCTGGAGTCGTGGATGTTCCTGAATCTGAGATTCTCGAAAAAGGTCGTCTCGGTCCCGGACAGATGATTGCCTTTGATTTGGAGACCCACGAAGTCTTGAAAAACTGGGAGCTAAAGCAGCGCGTCGCGTCCGCTCATCCCTATGGAGAATGGTTGCAGCACCATCGTCGTGACTTGCAGACCCAACCTGCGGTTGAAGCGCCCGTGATGGATGCTCAAGCTCTATTAGGGTATCAAACAGCCTTTGGCTACACCTCCGAAGATGTAGAGATGATCATCTACGAAATGGCGGCGCAAGGCAAAGAGCCGACCTTTTGTATGGGAGACGACATTCCGTTAGCGGTGCTGTCAGAGAAGCCTCACCTGCTCTATGACTATTTCAAACAGCGATTTGCTCAGGTAACTAATCCAGCGATCGACCCGTTGCGAGAAAAGCTGGTAATGTCTCTCACCATGCAGCTTGGAGAGCGGGGAAACCTGCTAGAGACTAAGCCTGAGTATGCAAAAATGCTGAAGCTAGAATCCCCAATTCTAGACGAAGGAGACTTAGATCAGGTTCGGAACTCTGGATTTGAAGCGGCAGACCTCTCGACACTATTTGAGATCGCGACGGGACCAGAAGGACTTAGACGAGCAGTGACAGATCTGTGTCAAAAAGCGACGGAGGCAGTTCGGGCTGGGAAGAAGATTTTGATTTTGAGCGATCGCCTCAATTCAACAGGCGAATTCAGCAATCTCAGTGCCGACCACAGCTACATTCCACCTCTGCTGGCTGTGGGAGCCGTTCATCATCACCTGATCCGTCAGGGCTTGCGGATGAAGGCTTCTCTGGTCGTCGATACGGCTCAAGCGTGGAGCACTCACCATTTTGCGTGTTTAATTGGCTATGGCGCGAGTGCCGTGTGTCCTTATTTAGCATTAGAAACCGTTCGTCAGTGGTGGGGTGATGCCAAAACCAAGAGCCTAATGGAGCGAGGCAAGATCAAATTAGCAAGTTTAGCGGCGGTTCAGGCAAACTTTCGGAAAGCGATCGAAGATGGGCTGTTGAAAATTCTCTCAAAGATGGGGATCTCGCTATTAGCTAGCTATCAAGGTGCACAGATTTTTGAAGCGATCGGCATCGGCGCAGACTTGCTCGATCTTGGATTCTATGGAACAGCCTCCCGATTGGGCGGCTTGACCGTAACAGAACTTGCTCAAGAAGTTTTGTCGTTCCACTGCCGTGCGTTTCCTGAACTCGTGGGCAGAAAACTGGAAAACTTCGGGTTTGTGCAATACCGTCCCGGTGGTGAGTATCACATGAACAGCCCAGAGATGGCGAAGCACCTGCACAAAGCCGTTGCCACCAAGAGTTTTGACCACTACGAGCTTTACCAAAAACATCTTCAGGGTCGTCCTCTGACAGCGTTACGGGATCTGCTCGATTTTAAGAGCGATCGTCCTTCAATTCCGCTTGAGGAGGTTGAGGCGGTAACCGAAATTGTCCAACGCTTTTGCACAGGTGGAATGTCGCTAGGTGCTCTTTCGCGAGAGGCTCATGAAGTCTTGGCGATCGCCATGAATCGCATCGGGGGCAAATCTAATTCTGGAGAAGGCGGTGAAGATCCTGTTCGGTTCAACGTTCTCAAAGATGTCGACAACACGGGACTCTCTTCTCTGTTGCCTCACTTAAAAGGCTTGCGAAATGGTGACACCGCTAACTCTGCGATCAAACAAGTGGCTTCGGGTCGGTTTGGTGTAACTCCAGAATATTTAATGAGCGCTAAGCAGATTGAAATTAAGATCGCGCAGGGTGCAAAACCCGGAGAAGGCGGACAACTGCCTGGTCCAAAAGTCAGCCCTTATATTGCGATGCTGCGGCGATCGAAGCCCGGAGTCACATTGATTTCACCGCCGCCCCACCACGATATTTACTCGATCGAGGATTTGTCACAGCTTATTTTTGACCTCCATCAAATTAATCCAGCAGCACAAGTCTCTGTGAAATTGGTGGCAGAAGTGGGCATTGGGACGATCGCAGCGGGCGTTGCCAAAGCGAATGCTGACATCATTCAAATCTCTGGTCACGATGGTGGCACTGGGGCATCTCCTCTGAGTTCGATCAAACACGCGGGTAGTCCATGGGAGTTGGGCTTAACCGAAGTGCATCGGGTGCTGATGGAAAATCAATTGCGCGATCGAGTTCTGCTGCGCGTCGAGGGCGGCATCAAAACGGGCTGGGACATCATCATGGCAGCACTGATGGGCGGCGAAGAATATGGATTTGGCTCGATCGCAAT
>JBBRMC010000083.1:0-10056 GCA_038231055.1 Leptolyngbyales cyanobacterium | reverse complement strand
TCCGCAATGTTTTTGGATCGAAGATGATCGGCAAAAAGTGGATACTGTTTACTTCTTTGAAATAAAACAAGATCGGCACAGGTGACCAAAAAATTTCCCAGTTTTGCCACTCCCGAAAGGGAAATCGGCGAATCAATGTTTCGCCTCGGTAAATATCCAAATCCGTCTCGGTAAATCGCAGACGCAGCATCACCGTTTGAATCAGCAAAAACAGACTAAAGAGCGCGATCGCCAAACTTACCCAGATCTGCACAAACAGCAGGGGCACCGCAGATAAGCCCAGCACGATCGGAATCGTGTAGCTCGGAGTTAGCTCGATAGAACTCGGAGAAGACGCAGCAGTGGTCACAAAGCTTAATCTCACAATTTAGGTCACTTCAGTTCCTATTTTAGAGACGAATGTTTGAGAATGCACTGAGCATCTAGGATTGTGACTTCGCTTGCGGTTGTGATGCGGCATTGAGGAATGGTTTGAGCGATCGCGCCCGGTTTTCTAGCATTGAGTGTGGCGATCGCGGCTCCAGTTTCTGGTTCAAATAAACGAAACCAGCGATAACTTTTGAGATAGCCAGGTTCAAACGCGGCTCGATCGAGCAGCCAATAAGCAATGTAATATCGCTGAATCAGTTTTTTGGCAGACGACAAATCAGGACTGTATTGAGCGTGTAACAGGTCGAGCATCCGTTGACGAATTTGGCGATAATAACCCAGGTGAAACGGGACTGCATATTCCTGTGCGGTGAGGGTGGAACGCTGACCAAACATCGGCAGGTTGCTGCCATCAAGTCCTAGATAGGCGGTCACGCTTGATTTGGGAGTGGATTGCAAAAATCGATAAAGCTCAGGATTGCCACCCGTGACGTAGCCAGTGTTAGGAAACTCTTTCCAAACGAGATGAGGATAGAGAGCGGCTATAATCGCCAATCCCGCAATCGCTCCCCGCACTAAGGTGGTTTGAATGCGCGATCGCTGACTCCAATTAAGGAGAGACTGTAGCCCGATCGCTAATACGATTCCGGCTGAGACTGCCATTGCAATTCGCCAACTATGAGTGGTGTAGCGACTTGGAAAATGCAGTTTGACAAACATCGCATGGGCGACAAAAAATCCCACGATTCCTGAAAATGCCAGTTGCGGCAGAAGTACCCACTCTGATCGCAGTTCTTTAAGCAACGGAATCTGTGGACGAAACTTCAACAGCCACGGTAGCAGTAGCCCGATCGTAATTAACGGCGGATTGAACGTAATCTGAATGCCGCTATCGGTGCCATCAAACCAATAGCCAAAGAAGCTGGGAAAGAAAAAGGGCAGCCGTCCCCCTGGTAAAAATTCAGGCATTAGACGGGCTTGAGTTGCCGTTACGGTAGGCGCAAATTCCGACTGGCTAAACACATACGGGAGTAATGTGACGATCGCTAATCCCAATAGTCCTAATTCTGGACGCAACGATTTTGGAAATAGGTAAGTCACGAGTGACGATCGCGTCAAAACACGTTTGGAATTGCTAGCGCGATCAATTCGGGTAGAATTCACCACAAACCATAGCCACCGCAGCCCCAGAAATAAACTAATCAACACGGCTGACAACGGACAAAAAAAGCCCATCATCACTACGGTAATTGCTAACGGAATCCAAGCCTTTCTTGCCAAATAATAGAGGAACGCGATCAGCAATAACTCCCAAAATGCTCTGGGTGATGCAGAGGCGATATCGTCTCGCTGCCAGCAGCTTTGCAGCAAAATCACACTGCTGAAAAAACCAGCGATCGGAATTGGAAACAACTGCACGGTTAATCGATATCCATACCAGCCAACAAGCAAGCTCAGAGGCAATGGCAGCAGTTTGCTCAAGACTAACGGCGTGATTCCTACTGTCGCCATGATGCGATAGAGCGACCCTAATCCCCACGGGGTCACAGACTGAAAATAGTCAGCCATTAAGTCGTGGGAAAAGAGTTCGGGGTCGAGAAATCGCTGCATCCAAATCAGGTAGACTCGCGCATCATCCTGAATCACATACTCACTAGCAAAAGCTTCTTGCAAAGACAATCCGCCATAAAGTGCAGCAAATGCCAAGCTTAACCCTAGCCACAATCCTGCGGGTAATCGGCGAACGATCGTCAGTGGAACAGCGCGAATAGTCATCGAAGCTCACCTGCAAATCGACAGCAGGAACCAATAAATGTGATGTTCAGACTATCACAGGTTGCTTCGGAACGAATTCGCGTCTTATTAAGTGTGTCATCTGGCGATCGCTAATTAACCTCAATCAGCGAAGTAACAAAATGGCAGACTGGAGCAGACCGATTACAAAGCCTAAAATGCCGCCCAAGTTGACGATCGCTTGCAATTCGCTTCTGACAATTCCATTAATCGCGTTTTCTAAATCTGCGGGAGACGTGGCTTTGACTCGATCAACAATCACCTGATCAATATTCAAAATCGGGATGGCTTGCGCCACGATGTTTTCGAGGTCTCGCTCCAGATAGCGCTCTAAAATCAACGCCAACTCCTGACTGATCACTTCTAATGAGCTAGTCACCGCCTCCGACGTTTGTAGACGAGCTAGAATCACCGATGCTACATTTTCCCAATCGACCGACTCACTCAAGCCCTGCAACACATCCGCCCCTCGGTCTTGCAGATAATGACGGACGCTTTCACGCATAGTTTTGCGAAGTTGTCTGACCGTCGAAACAGGTAGGTCTTGCAGCGAGAGATTTTGCAGCCATTCTCTTAAGCGAGTTTTAACGCCGAGCGAAAACACCAACTCTGCCAAGACTTTATTACACGCTTCTCTTTCATCTAAACAGAAGGCTCTTAGCCGCGCCAGAGAGTTGCGAACGCCAAAAAGATTGGCGACGACCCAATAGGTGCCACTCGTTTTTTCTCGAAAACCTTCATCAATGACTTGAATATTGCGATCGGTCAAAAAATCAATCAACACTTGACGAATTCGATCAGGCGGGGCGACCACTTGAGTCACCCAATCTGCCAATTTGCCAGACTGGTCATCGCTGAGTTGAAATTCGAGAATCACCTGATCAAAAATCTGGTTAAGCTGCTCCTCTAGAAAGTCTTCGCGCCGTGCCAACACCTTTAGCAATCGCGGCAACGACTGCCCAAACAAATCTCTCAGAATATTTGCCACAATTTTGGCGGTTTTCTGCTCTTTATCTGATTCGAGTTGCTCAAGCGCCAGTTTTAAAAGCCACAGCAGCGCACTCTGCACCCGCTCAGTTTGCAGCAATCGCCGCGCTAGCTTCTGCAACTCATCAGGAGTCAGCAACGACCCCATGATCGTGTCAGAAATTCGCTTGGCGAGGCGTTCTTGATTGCGAGGAATCAGACCTGGCGTAAACGGAATGCGCCGTTTGCCCAAATACAGCGCTCGGTAGGGACGAAACAGCATTTTGATCGCGACATCGTTAGTGAAATATCCAATAATTCCACCCACGATCGGAGGTGCGACAAAGAGCCAAAGTGTAGAGAGGTCTGTCATCCTTTCATAATGACCAACACCCCCATCGTACCCCCGGCAGTGGGATAGTGTGTGGCAGATGCAAATCCGGCTTGGTTGGCGAGACTGACTTGTTTTGCGCCCGTCGGAAATTTGTCGAGACTGGGCGCGATGTAGGCATATTCTTCGGTGAAACCCAGCTGATGAGCCGCCGGAACCACCACTTCATCGAGATACCACTTCTGGAACGATCGCACCCAGCCATTACTCGGACGGTGCATATCGAGAATAGCGGCTTTTGCCCCCGGCTTCAGGACTCGATAAATCTCTTTCAAACTCAAAAGAATGTCGGTCACGTTTCGCAGACCATAGCCCATCGTGGCGCAATCAAAGTAGTTGTCAGAAAAAGGTAATGTCAAAACGTCCGATTCCACCCATTGAATCGGGGGTTTGAGACAGCGACGAGTTGCCCGATCGCTTGCCACCGCCAACTGAGCTGAAGAAAAATCAACGCCGTAAACCTGTCCTGTTTTGCCCACTTTTTCGGCTAACATCTGAGCAATGTCACCACTGCCGCAGCACAGGTCGAGACACACATCTCCAGGTTTAGCATCGCTCCATTTGACTGCCATTTGTTTCCAGATGCGGTGTTGCCCGAAGCTGAGAACCGTATTTAACTCGTCATAGACTGGCGCGATGCGATCGAACAAGGCTTGGATTTGGTCAGAATTCATCCGATTTTGAAGTGCCATTTTTAGACTGAAGACCCACGAGAAAAGCAGGTCTTTAAAATTCTAGATTTTAAAGACCTGCTTTTTGGCTCCACATTGCTAAATCGTATTAATCAACCCTCACAGTGCCATCACGGGTGACTGGTGGCTGCACGTTAGCACCACGGCAATCTGTTGAGCCGTGAGATGTAGGAGCAAGAGTTCATCTTCCCTCAGGGTGCAGGGCTGCTTCCATTGTAGAGACAACACCGCTAGTAGTTCACCTCGCAGCGTCACCGGAACGATTAGGTGTGCCTGAGTTCCAGAACTGCTGTAATGAGGAACATCGGACAACCTGGCATCAGTAGGAACGTTGACTGACACCTGAATTTTTTGAGACGCGATCGCCTCTCTCACCATGGGGTCTTTCTCTAACCAATTTTCTAAAGGCTCGGTGAAACTATAGCTGCCTTGAGCTGTGAGCGTTTCTTTCTCAATGAGTTGCAAAATGCAGCCATCGGCTAAAAAGTTTTTGCCCACCGCCGTTGCGATCGGGGTCAAGGTGCTTTCTAAGCTAGAGGCATCTTGAGCTACATGAATAATCTGAGAGAGCAAGGCAGTTTGAGCCTGCGATCGCCGCAGTTCTTCGGTGCGTTGTTTCAACAATTCATACGTCTCGGCGGCTCGCTGCACGACCGCTTTTAGCTCGTTAGGGTCCCAAGGTTTAGTGATGTATTTGTAAACCTGTCCAGAATTAATTGCCTCAACCAAATCTTCAACGTCGGTAAACCCGGTGAGAATAATCCGCATGGTGTCAGGAAACTTAGGCACCGTGCGGCTCAAAAATTCCGTTCCCTTCATTTCGGGCATCCGTTGATCGGAGATGATGACCGCCACCTCTCCCTCAGCAGACAAAATTTCTAATGCTTGAACTCCGCTCTCGGCTTTGAGAACCTGAAAATCTCGTCGAAACGTGCGATAGAGCAAATCAAGATTGTCTGGCTCATCATCGACCACAAGCATTTTGGTCTTTTTGGGACGCTCTAAGCTCATCAACTGGCGGCTAATCGGCTCAAGCTCTGGAATTGTAAATTCCATTAATAGCAAACTCCTTCGCAAAGATGGGTAGTAGCCGATCGCCAACAGCGGCTTCTGTTTTAGGCGTTCAGCAAGACATGAGGAAATAACACCTCCTTAGTCTTGCCATTTTGTCCCAATTTTGAACAGAAGCCTGTCAAATACCACACGCACAAGGCGCATGGGTTTTACACGCGATGATAAAAAGACATCTAACCCGTAATTGAGAGCAGTTTCTGGGTATCTATAAACTGAGTCGTTATTTTGTTGGTTCATACGATCGCACAAATGAACAGTGATATGTCGTCTAGTAGCAAACGGCTTGCCGTTTTGATTGATGCAGAAAATGCCAGTGCTGACGCGATTGAGACGCTTTTGCAGGAAGTGACCCGATACGGCACTGCTCATGTCAAGCGAATTTATGGTGATTGGACGAACGGGCAACTCGCAGCCTGGAAAGCCAAACTAAACAAACTTGCGATTCTACCCATTCAACAGTTTCGATATACCACGGGCAAAAATGCTACGGACAGCGCGCTGATCATCGACGCGATGGATTTGCTCTACACACGAAATTTTGATGGGTTTTGCATTGTTTCTAGCGATAGTGACTTCACTCGTTTAGCCAGTCGCATTCGAGAATCGGGGCTGGTAGTTTATGGGTTTGGTGAGCCAAAAACGCCAGAGGCTTTTGTGAGTGCTTGTGACAAATTTGTCTACACTGACCAGTTCAAGCCACTGGGGAGTTCTAACTCTGATTTGTCAGGAGAAAAGCAACGCTCAAAAGACGGTCAGATCGCATTCGTACCTTCTCCTTTTGATTCGATTCTGGCTAACGAAGCTAAGCAGAACTCAAAAGATGCCCAAAAATTAGCTAAACCCTCTGCTTCTACGGCAGTGAATGGGAGTCAGCAAAGCTTAGAAATCGACAAGAAGTTATTGAAGCTTTTGAAAAAGGCTTATGCCGCGATCGTTGATAGTGACGGCTGGGCGCACGTAGGAACGCTTGGGGCACAAATTAAGAAACTTTGCCCAAATTTTAACCCTAAAAGTTATGGTCATAAACAACTTGGAAAGCTATTAAAGGCAACCAATGTATTTGACTTTAAGGAAACTGCTAACAGTAAGAATCCAAAAGCCAAAGATATGTATATCAAGCAGCGTCTCGGAGCGGCTGCGTAGTATCTCTAACCCCAAGCTTCTCGGCTGCGCTCCCACGGAAGTCTTTCTTGTTCTAGCTCTTCAATCACCTGCAAGCCGCGAGTGTCGCCCACTTTCAGCATCGCGGATTTTGCATCTTCGCGCACACCCACATCTGAATCTTCAGCAAACGACTCAATCAGGGCATCGATCGCTGTCGCATAAATTATGTTAGACGGTAGCTCTCGACAGAGTTGACCCAACGCCCAAGCCGCATTACTGCGAATCGCCGCAACCGGATCTTGTCTCAACGCCTCAATCAAGGGTGCTACTGCCGCCACCATTACGTCGTAACCCACCGATGTCATCTGTGCCAGCGCACTTGCCGCCCATAGGCGAACGGCTGGAATGTCCGTTCTGACTGCCGTGATTAAGGTGGTCAAAGCGCGGCGATCGTGACAATTTCCCAATGCCCAAACTACGCCTTTTCGCACATAGCCATTCCAATCTTCGACATACTGCTTAATCAGGGGTTCGACGGCATCTTTGCTAGGGTTGCGTCCTAGCGCATAAGAAGCACTCACCCGCACTAACGGGCAAGCATCATTCAACAGACGAATTAAATGGGGAATTGCCCGATCGTCTTGCAGTTCACAAAAGGCTCGCGTTGCCATCATTCTCTGCTGCACATCCTGCGAGGTGAGGATTGCTAGCATCAAATCAGGGTTTGGCTTTTGGGCTTCTGACTCATCTTCGATCGCAGGAATTTGATCTAGCGGGTCGGCTAAATCAAAGTCGAGATCTAAGACAGTCAAATCATCATCGCTATACATATCTAGTAACTTTACCGCACCCGATGACTAGAGAATTTTGAATTCAAAAATTATCATGATTCCAACGGCTTGACCATCCACAACGATTGAGTTTGGTAGCCTAATGTCTGGTATAGCTGAAGAGCAGCCCGATTGGATGTAAAGACTTGTAAGCCAATTTGTCGATCGCCTCTTTCTCGCGCCCAATTTTCAGCATGACGCACCAGTGCTGCTCCGATGCCTTTGCGTCGATGGCTTGGCAAAACATACAGCAAAAAGATGTGAGCGTGACGATCGCCACTTGCTTGATCGATGGCGTTGCCCAACCACAACCCCGCGATCGGCTGGACTGATCGCGAAGAAGGCAGACCTCCCGCCGCGCTACCCTCACCAAATTCGACCCACCAAATCGGCGTTTGACTTGAGAGATATTGCTCGATCGTCACGGCTAAATGAGCCGAGTCACTGGCTGGATAAAGCTCTTGATAAGTGCGCTGCATAAACTTCACCAGCAGCGCCCTGTCTAGCGTTGAGCCTACTCGCAGTCGATAATCAGACGGTAGCTGATCAGACACAAGCCAATAATTAGAGCTTTTCGGATGGGGCGAGGTCGTCAGGCAAGCCTTTAATGAGAGCAGATAGCGCCGGAGGCAAACCAGCTACAGAGTGAGAATCAGGAGCCTGAGCTTTGTTGCTAGTTGGGTTGACTTCTTCGATCGGAGCCGGAGCCGCCATATCTGAAGGAAGAAAAATTCGGGCACTGACTGCCACTAGCGCAACCAAGAAAACCAACACTACCAGCAGCGGGGCAACATACTGACGAAGAAAAGCCATAGGACGGGCGATCGCAATGAAGGGATTTTTCTAAAAAATTAGCTCAAGATTTGTTAAAAACCTCTCATCTTATCCTACCGCTCATGACCCCTTCTAGGATGGAAAAAATTAAAGCTCGTCTAAAGGCGTAGAGTCAGCATTCCAGGGCGCGAAGAAGGGCAACAATACTAAACCAGGAAGCGCCAATACGGCTGTCAACAAAAAGAAGAGCGTCCAGCCCATCGCGGTTGCCCACTGTCCCGCAGGTGCAACCAGAATATCTCGGCTAAAAGCTGCCAAACTCGAAAGCAGGGCATATTGAGTCGCCGATAAGCCAGCGTTGCAGAGACTCATCAAAAAGGCAACAAACGCAGCGGCTTCTAAGCCTGCGGTGAAGTTCTCCACATTCAGCGCGAACACCATCAGCAGATAGTTTTTACCTACGATCGCCAGCAACACATAAGAGAGGTTGCCGATCGCTTGCAAAACTGCAAAAATCCACAGCGATCGATTCACCCCAATCTTCGTCATAATCGCCCCTCCTGCCAGCGTTCCGACAATAATGGCAGCAATGGCGAGCGCTTTCGGCGTAGCCAAATCGTCGGGACTAAAGTTCAATCCTTTGTTAAGCAAAAAGGGTGTTGCCACATTTCTCAATAGAGAATCGCCCAACTTGTAGATGATGATAAACACCAAAATCAGCACCGCCTGCCGAGAACCATTGCGCTGAAAAAACTCTTGAAAGGGCAGAACGACCGATTCTCTAAGCGTTTGAGGCGGACAAACTTGCACCGTTGGCTCTGGGGCAAACAACGACGTGATTAGCCCGATCGTCATCAGCAACGCCATGATCAGATAAACCCACTTCCAAGGCATCCACCCCGCTAACTGAAATGTGACTGCACCCGTTACCAAAATTGCCGATCGATACCCCAGCAAAAACAGAGAAGCCCCTGCCCCTCGTTCTGGCTCTGACAAAACATCGGTTCTATAGGCATCGGCAACAATGTCTTGACTGGCACTAAAAAAGGCGACGACAAACGCAGCTAAGAAAAAAGGACTGGCAGACAGCGACCTAAACGTTTCCCAAAATTCGCACATCCCTTTAAGCCAAGTGGCATTGCGACAAATATCTGTGGAATTTACTGCAAACTGATTCAAATGAGTAGGGTCTTGAATTGCCATCAGCCCGATCGTCAAGATCAGCACAAGTTGAGTCACGACCAGCCAGCCTCGTCGCCGACCCAAAAAGGGAGGAACGAAGCGATCGAGCAACGGCGACCACAGAAATTTCAGCGAGTAGGGGACAGCAGCGATACTAAAGGCTGCGATCACTTTAAGATCTACTCCTTCTTTAGTGAGCCAAGCTTGAAGAGGATCTTTGCTCGTCAAGTAAAACGGCAGACCAGAGGAAAAACCTAAAAGCAGCAGAGCCATCATTTTGCGGCTCTGAAAGACTTTTAGCAAAGACGGCATCGTTTTCACGTTAAAAGCTCGGCGGAAGAGTGTAGCGTTCTAGCCATCATCTCATAGCCGCGTCTCATCAAAATCTACTGCCTGATCACGAGGGTTGAGCTTCGGATGGAGACTGAATTTGCCACGATCGTCCCTGATAGTGTGCTTGCTCTCCCAATATCCGAATTCCGGCAAGCTGTCGCATTAGCGTCACCATCTCGACTCGCTCGGCATCGCTCAAATAGTCGTGTCCGGGCAAACCACTATGCGTCTTATCAGGGTCGCCGCCTGCCTCAAGATATCGCTGATGAGACACGTCAAGAAGCTCTCTCAGTCTGGCATACTGCTGCCTTTCAAGGTCGGTGGGTTCTCTCATGGGTCTTGCAGCCAGTAAATAGGAACAATCTCACCATCGGCTAGAACAAAGGCGATCGCCAAAATGGGGCTAGCGGTTTCGATACACCAAACCCCGATTTCTGGATCATAGAGCCTTCTTTCAATGAAACCTAATGTTTCGAGGGCATTCAGCACGAGATACTGATCTTCAGTGGGTTCCACGCTTGACCATCACAGTTTCTGCCTCAGAGAT
>JBBRMC010000082.1:0-10179 GCA_038231055.1 Leptolyngbyales cyanobacterium | reverse complement strand
TTTCGGGAGAGAGGCTTTGATAGATGACCCGATAGCCGCCGCTTTTGCCTTTGCGGATGTCGCTGTTTCTAACGCGGACTTTGAAGACAGTGTAGCCTGTGCCTGAAATTTGGTCGCCTGGAAATTCTCCGGCTTTTAGTTGCTCAATTAAACCTTGAACATCCGATCGAATCTGACGATAGCGTTTGATGAGTTCGCGAATTTGACTTTGGAATTCTTTGGCAACCAAAACTTGAACAAGGGGCGCATCAGTCATCAATGCCGTCCCAAAGCTGTTCGACGGGAATGACTCGACCTGCCTGTGCATCTACCATTGCTCGCTGGAGTCCTGCTAGAATTTCGGCTTTAGACAACTCATTGGGGTCAGGTTGCTCGACGAGTTGCTGGAGGGATTCGAGGATGAGGGATTCGATCGTGGTGTTGAGTTGTGCTGCCCGATCTGTGAGTTGTTGTTCGAGGTCGTCAGGAATTTGGATAGTGAGAGGCTTTGTCATAAAGATGCTTTCTTTAAACTTGGGGCAGTTGTTTACGGTTGCGATTGTAGATTGTGTAAAGTTCCTTGAGAATTTCGATTGGAATCCCAGCAATGGGAACGAGAAATTTAGTGGTCTCTATGCCCCCTGCAAAGAAGATGCTGAAGGTGTCTTGCCAGCGTTGCCAATTTTGCGGGTTGGTTTGTGGCATTGTGGTAAAACCATTGAGCAGAATGTTGAAAATTTCTGCGTCGGTTTTGTTGGGGTGTTTCTCGCGAAGTTTTTCGACGAGTTTAGTGAGTTGTTGGGTGGCTTCGGTTGTGTTGGGTTCGAGAGCGTAAATAGTCATGTCTCCCTCAACATTGCCTACAACGCTTGTGATGGGGGCATGAAAGTTCATTTGGACTTTGGGTTGGTCAGACATAGTTGTGACTGATGGGTGAAGGGTTGACTGAAAAGATGCAATTTTTTGCAGATGGGCGGCGGTGAGTGTCAGGAGCGCTTGGGTGCTGCCATCGGGGTTGACGAATTCAATTTCAAAGGTTTGACTATTGGGATAAACATGAACGATCGCGCCTCGATCTCTTTGCTTTAACCCGTGTTCTGGCAGGTTATGACTTAGGGCAACAACATCTAATTCCTGAATGGGTGTATCGAGTTGATAGGTCATGGCGATCGCTCACACTTGATTGTAGGCGTTTAGAAACTCTTCCCTTGAAACAGTGATCTGTGTGCAAATTGCTCTCAACGTTCCACTCTTAATTCGGGTTTGGTTGGGCATGACGAGTGGTGTTTCTGTGCCGTCTTCATTTTCTCGCGTCATGACGATGTGTTCTCGTTCACGGACGATCTGAAAGCCCATTGACTCAAAGGTTCTGATGACTCGATTCCTGGGAGCATCGACTGGAAACTTAACCATCAAACTGCGATCGCTGCTTCGTCAATGAACACTTCGACGGGTGATGTGTCTTCTATGTTTTCTTTGCCGAAGACTTCGATATAGGTGGCGATCGCTGACTTTACATCGGATAGGGCTGCTTCGTAGGTGTCACCTTGTCCGACGATCGCTCCGACGATGCCGATCGGGTAAGCGACGTATCCATCAGAATGCTTTTCAATAATGATTTTGAACTGCTTCATGGGTTTTTCACGAGTAGCAGAGTGAATTCTGTGTTCAGTGTATCGCAGTTTAATTCAGGTCGTTGGATTGTAGGAGGTTTGCGCGTTTGGCGATCGAGCTATCGTGTCACGGGTCTATTGGATCAGAGTTTGACGCTGGAGGTTGAATATTCTGATTTCCTTCAACGTTGCCTGTAGCTACATCCACATGACCGTGGAAGTGCATATTGATTGTGGTGTCGCCCCTCGAATCGCTTGTGGTTTCTTCTGCGATCGGGTTCTCTGTCGAAGTCGCGGGTGAGGCGTTGTAGCGTTGGCAGCGATTTTGAATGGCGGTTAGGGCAGCGATCGTGCTGGTAGTGTTAAATCCCCAATTGCCCAGGCATTGCTTCAGTTGAAAAATAGTCGCCTCTGAACCAATCTTGCCTAGCGCAGCAGCTACATAATCACACACAGCAAGGTTCACGTCTTCGAGGCATTCAATCAGAACAGGAACGGCGGATTCTGAACCAATTTTACCCAGTAAAAGAGCCGCACCCTTACGCACGGTGACACGCCTACGCAAGTTATTGTCCTTGCGTTTGAGCAGTCCGATTAGCGATGCAACGAGTGCTTCTGAATTAATCTTACCTAAGACAGCAAATGCAACCTTACACACGTCATAGTCTTCACATTCAAGCAGTTCGATAAACGTTGGAATAGCTGCTTCTAAACCAATTTCACGGAGTGCATAGGTCACAATAAGACGCATATGGGAGTTATCATCTTCCTCGAATTGGAACAGGTCTGTTGATGATGGGAAAAAAGGTTCTGAACCATAGATGGAAATTCCATCTAGTACGTGAGCCGCAATCTGACAAACATCGGAGTTTTCGTGTTTGAGCAGTTCTGTTAACGATGCGACAACTGCTTCTGGATTGATTCTACCCAGAGCATGAGCCGCGCCATTACACACAAAATAGTCTTCGTCTTTGAGTAGTTCGATTAACCGCGGAATTACCTTTTCTGATCGCGTTTCCCCCAACAAATAAGCCTCTAGCTCTTGCAAAATTTCTGACGCTTGGATGAGTGCGATCGCCCTCCCCTGCCATTCCACTTTCACCTTCCCAGCAAGTTTTGCTCCTAACATCAAATCCACATCCAACGCTAACCGCACCACTCGCATCGCTTCCTGCTCATCCTCCAGCAGTTCCAGCATCAGCGCAAAGGGTTCTGTCCACTTCAGATAGTTGAGATAGTCCCATTTCAGACATTCATCATTTAGTTGTGGTAATTGTTTCAACAACTGTTCTGCGGCGTAATATTCTTGAATCAGTTGGTGTCTAAATTCGATTTGCGTTCCCGTTCCGAGTTGAATCAAATGATGATTGAGCAGATCTTTTAACCAGGTTCGCGCACAGGCTTCTGGATACGCTACTTTGTCAGTTAGAAAAGCTTTGAGAACTTGGATTGCCTCGTTTCTGTCGATCGCTACCTGCAATTCTGTTGCTGACTTTCCCTGAGTCATTTTCCATGCCAGCACTTGTAGCATTTCTGCCCAATATTCCCGCGAACCCTCTGCAACAGGCGCATCCTCTTTGAGCTTGCAGTCATAGAGTTGTGTAAACTGCCGAAACACAGAACCCAAATCAGACGGCACTCGGTTTTGATTGTTTGCAAACACCGAACACAACATCAACAACAGCAACGGGGTTTTACCAAGCTCTCGCAATAGATCGCCCAACTGTCGCAATAAAGCATCGCCTTGAGTCGGGAGGTACGATCGGACAAACTCCTGCATCTGCTTGGGCGTGAGCGGCTGCATCTCTAGCTTGTGAGTCAGATTCAAATCGCCGCCGATGCCCAAATCTCGCGTCGTGAAGATCATCGGCGTTTTGCGATAGGTCTGTCGAAATGCTTTCACCTCTCGCCGCGCCTCTTCAGACGGCAACTCATTTAAGCCATCCATTAACAGCAGCAATCGACCCTGAAATAATAAAGTTTCGATATCAGAGCGATCGAGGCTCAGATCATGAGATTGAAGGAACGATCGGATTAATTCCAACACCGAAGTTTTGTGATACCTCAACTCTACTAAAACGGGAATCAACGTCGCCGAATTTTGCTGTGCCTCTTCGAGCAGCAACCGAGCCAATGCTGTCGATTTTCCTGATCCGGGTCGCCCTACCAATAGGACGTGATCGGCTGCAAACTTGCGAACCCCTTCCAATACCGTGAAACGCTCGACTTTCGATTCGCTATTTTTGGGATCTTTGTCAAGCGCGATTACCCCTTCGGAGAACTGCGAAGCAACCGTCTCCACCATCAATCCCAAATCCAATAATGGAAGGGTAGTTTCTCGCTGAGCAGAAGACTGTCCGAGTACATCCGTCAACGTGTAAACCTGCCACCATTGAGCATAACGGCGGCAAATCGAATCGAGGTACAGCGAAAAATTGAGACTCATGGGCAAAAAACATTTGACTTTGAGCGATCGTCAAATCGTTCACCCCATCCTAACCAATCCACTAGAGAATTCAGTGATTTTGTCTGATTTGGTGATCAATACAACCCTCTAAGCAGAAGTGGCTTGCCCCAACTGCGTCAAGAAGCGCATGGCTTTTGCAACGTAGCTGGCACAGTCATAAGGCGACGATTCGTAGAACGATCGCCATGCTGATCCTTTGTGTTCATCGTAGCGATCGAACAAGTCTGGAAACTTGTCTAACCACGCTAATCGGACTGCGTGACCAATCAACACATCTAACACGATCGACTCTTCAATTTTGAAATCGGGATTGCGTTTTGCGATCGCTGCCAATTCCATCATCGCTTCTACATTCACCTGGCGATATTCTGGCGCTTGAATTTTGTTTAATAAGTGTTCAATTTTGAGTGCAAAATTTTTCTCTCCAGCCGTCATTTCCATGATTAGCCGTTCGCTATCGAGACGGTTGCGGCGTTCTAATTTGTCACCAATTACCAATCCTTCGCAGTGATTTAGAAGTTGCCATACGCTCGGATAAAAATCTTTTGGGACACGATTCAACGATCCGTCTAGCTGACGTTTACGCCACCAATCTTGATTCGCGGGTTCGACTTCGGTTTGCTCATCTAACAAGACCACCCAATCGATGCCCCGATCGGGCAATTTTACCCGCAGTGATTCTTGCTTAAACAATGCCTGATTGAGATTGGCATAGCCGACTAGAATGTGTCGCAATCGCGTCTTGATCTCAAATGGACTAAGTTGCATCAAGTGTTCATAGGCTTCGTCTTGAGTGAACTTTAATTCTTGCGCGAGTTCGGTCGTAATCAGCAAGATCAAATAGCCCACACGTAGCGTTAGCAAGCCTTGAAAGAGATTAGGTTCACTTTTGATCAGCAAACTCAGATAGATAATAATTTCCTGAGTGAGCACCCGATCGCGGATGTCTTCTCGACAAAAATGATGAATCTTTTCAAGAACTTCGATGTAGGGTAACGGCTGCATAATCAGCGAGTCTTCACTGTATGCCCGACCGACCGAAATCTGTTTTTGTCGCACTAAAATATCGGTGACCGCATCAGATAACCCGACATCGACTTTATCGAGCAAACCTGCGGCTCGACGCACAATACCCCAATAGGGAGAGCCTGACGCATCACCTTTACTGGCTTTAGCGTAGACTTCGTTAACTAAATCTAGGACAACGATCGGAGGTTGCGATTCTGCAAAATGAGTATCAAAATCTAATCCTTTGAGACGAACGAGTGTACTCAACAACTCAATCTGTTCGTAGAGATTATGAGACTCGCGCAAGCTCAACAACAGCGAATGAATATCAGTTTCATACTCCAGCTTAAATTCTTGCGAAATGCTCAACGGGTCGTTTTTTTCGGGGTGAAAAACCAGATGATAGTTTGGCAGTGTGGTGTCAATCACCGACGAGGGCGGAAACTCAAAATCGTGGAGCGAGTCGATGCGCTCAGTTCCGGCGGTGAGGGCAAGTTGATTGAGGCGACCTAGCTGCACCGGAATATCACCACAGCGACCTTCTTGCAGCTCTTGCACGAGATTAATTAGCGCCTCTCGTCCTAGTTCCAGCATCTCATTTGTGAGCAGCAGCGTCATAGTGGGCTTGCCCAAATCTTGCCAGTGGCGATGGGTGTAGGCGAGTTCACTTTTAATGGTGGAGACGAGGAAGTGATAATCGAGCGTGACGTAAAACCGTCCTGGCTCTAGGAAAGATGGCAGAAACACGATCGTCTCTCCACAAATTTTAAACACTCTCGAAGTCGTCAAACTCCGCATTCGGCGCATCGGGCGACCCGTTAAATTAAGTTTGTCGTTGCGTCCGACTTGAGCATAGGCAGCCGCTAATTCTCGTGCATGACGGACTTGAATCGGCTCGACTTGTTTAAGCGTTTGAGTCGTGATGTTGTTGGCGGCTAATTTAGACTGTAGCTCTTCGTCTTCTGCCAAGAGAGAAATTTGAACCGTTGCCTTGCGTTTTTGACCGATGCGGAGGTGACAGCCGATCGGGTCAATATCTCCAACTGCCAACAGTCCCTCATTCATCATTTGCGCTAGAAGATAGAGGCTCTGCGCCCATACGAGGGGAATATTTTCGTTGGGTAATCGAGTTTGACTAGAGGGGTTTGCCTTTTCTTGCTCGATCGCCTCCTCAGGAACGTAGTACAACTCTGGCAGCAACTCTAAGCCGTCTCGTTTAACAACCAGTTGAGCAAGTTTATCGAGATAGTCTTGTGCCTGTTGGCGATCGCCGCGAAACAATCCATCTAACGCCAGGTAGGTGAAAAACAGTGACCATTCGCACTCGATATGTTCAAATTGCTTGAGTTCCCACGGCTCATAGTGGAGTCGGCTCGCATCTTCTAAAACGGTCTGGTGTCCGTCTCGCAGAAAGCGCTTGCAGCCATAGCGACCTTGTAGAAGATTGACAATTTTGGTGCGCGTCCGGTCAACCAGTTGCGAGTCTTCAACCGCAAACGCCGGGAAGCTAATCACGCTCAACAGCGCAGCGTCAACTTCTTTAGAGCTAGACTCTCTGGGCAATAAGGATTCGAGCGTGGTGCGACAGCGAGAAATTTCGTCGGGTAACACATGAATCACCGATGCCTGACTGCCATGCACACCAAATAAATTGAGTCCGTTTAGGGCTTCGAGTGCCGCCTTTGCCATCCCCACCGAACTAGCGTTAAGTTCAGGGTTGCCGTGATTGATTTTGTTGCCGCGCTCCCAGATGCCATAATCGGGCGTGCGATAGGTTCTGCCGATGTAGTAGACGAGATTTTGAATAAAACTGACTTCATCAGTGGTGAAGACGATCGAGAGTCCTGATGCGGTCATTTGCGCCAACATCAGCAGAAAAATTGAGGTCGCATCAAGCTGCAAATGTCCCCATTCATCGTCGCCAACTACGGTGCTTCCAGTGTCGGTGTCATATTTGGCATGAAGGGCATCGAGGGGGGCTTGATTAGCTTTGAACTTCTCGACCTTTTCGGCTTGTCGCATCATTGAAAACAGCAAGCCGCGCATTAACTTAACGACGCTGTGTTCGAGTTCGTAGGTGCGTCCTCGATCGTCATCCAATTTGCGATAGGCAAGCCCCAACCCCCACACGGCGAGAATGCTGTAGACGTTATCACGCACCCATGCGTCGGTGTAATCGCCATGAGCGTTTACGGCAGTGCTGGCAGGCAACAGCCCAGAGATTGCATTCTGACGGCTGAGAATGACTGTACGCACCTGTTCGTAGTAGTGGTCTAACCGGGCTGCTAAATCAACGGGTTTGCCTGCCATACTGCCCTTAAGCGAAAGAATTGAGCGAATCGAATTTCAATTTTAGTCCTTTGTGGGGATGTATGGATGGTTCAATCGTGATTCTCGGATGTATCCTGATTCATTGGCTTTGCAGAAGTAACGAATACCGTGCGGAAGTAAGATTGCGACTAGCTCACCTCCTCGAAAAACTTCTGTGGAATCTGGATGATTCTAAGAGGAAAATTCCAAGAACTTTTACCAGTGTTTAAGAATAGCCTAATGTTTTTGCGGATAGCCCCATCACCGATCGGTAGTGAATTTCCATTTGTGCCGCCGATGGAGCCTGCCGTTTCGGATTCCATTGGCTTTGATCAAATAGGGATTGCCTCAGCTCGTTAACATCGACGTTACAAACCATGCTATCTGAAACGACCGCTTTACCATTCACCCAAGCGTGAGAAATAGCGTTAACTGGGCGACCTAAAACCAGAAGCCCGATCGGGTCGGTGCGCGGCAGCAGTGATAAGTTCATCAAATCAACCATGATGATATCGGCTTTTTTGCCCACCGTTAGCGAACCGAGTTGATCGCCTAAATTTAATCCCATTGCACCTCCCAAAGATGCCATCTCGATCGCGTGGCGTGGTGTGATCCAATTCTGATAATCGAGATCAGTGGTGTTATGCAAAATTGAGCCGATTTTAATTGCCTCTAGCAAGTCTTGAGAATCATTACTCGCCGAGCCATCACACCCAAACGAGACATTCACACCCGCCTGACGATATTTGAGAATCGGGGCAATTCCACTTCCTAGCCGCAGATTGCTGAGCGGATTGTGAACCACCGTTGATTTTGTCTCTGCCAGGATCTCAATGTCAGCATCGTCGAGCCAAACACAGTGAGCTAAAGAAGTCCGATCGCCCAAAAATCCAACCTGCTTAAGATGCTCAACCGCACTACAGCCATATTTTTCTTGAGCGAGAATCTGCTGCGCCTTAGTTTCGAGTAGGTGAGCATGACGACAGAGATTATAGCGATCGCTCAGTTCACTACATCCCTCAAACAGAGCATCCGAACAGAGTTGCATTCCGGTTGGGGCGACGAGAATATTTACTCCTTCATCGGGGCGGTGAAATTGAGTCACTGCTTCTTCGACTAACGCCAGGGTTGCCGCCGTCGATCTCACATACTCATCATGTTCTCGGTCAACTCCCCCACTTGGAAGCCCTGTCGATAGCGCCTGATCTTGAATCAGAGGAGCTATAAACGCCCGAATGCCGACCTGACGATAGGCACGAACTGCCGCCGCGATCGTCTCTAATTCTTTGCCAGGGATCAATACCAAATGGTCTACGACGCTTGTTCCACCAGAGAGCAGTGTTTCGACAGCAGTTCCGATCGCGCTCAGGTAGGCTTTCTCTGTATCTAGTGGCGTAAAATCATAAAGTTCTGCAATCCACAACTCTAGCGGCACAGGCGGAATCATGCCGCGTTGCCACATCTCAGAAGAGTGGGTGTGAGCGTTGACAAATCCCGGCAGGAGGAGCTTATTGTGACCGTCAATTAAGGTGCCAATGGGGTCTAAATTAGGAGCGATCTCCGCAATGCGATCGTCCACAACCTTCACATCGACTACCTCATAGGCACGATCGTTAGAGATGAGAACGTTCTGAATGGTAAAACTCATGCCAGTAGACGTAAGAGGGTAAGTAAGGGATAGGTTAACAGATGTATTAGATTAGGCGATACATCAAATCGTTACATTCTAGATAAAGTTGAGCACTTAACTCACCCTCCATTCCACACCTAAGGGTCTAGCCTAAACGAATGAAAAGATTACGCTGACCGCGATCGTCGATTAAGTACGCTAACTTAATTGAAAAATCTGAGTCCACCACCGCTCTGAGGAGCTTTGATTATGACCATTAAAGTTGGAATTAACGGATTTGGGCGAATAGGTCGCCTCGCATTTCGAGCTGGTGTTGACAACCCCGATATCGAGTTTGTGGGCATCAATGATTTGGTGTCGCCCGATAACCTCGCTTATTTACTCAAATATGACTCGACTCACGGCAAATTTAAGGGCACCATCGAAGCCAAGCCCGATGGCATTGTCGTAAATGACAAATTTATTCCCTGTACCGCAATGCGAAACCCCGCAGAGTTACCTTGGGCTAAGCTCGGCGTAGATTATGTGATTGAATCTACAGGACTTTTTACTGGCTTTGAGGGGGCATCTAATCACCTCAAAGCAGGGGCAAAACGGGTAATTCTCTCAGCACCGACTAAAGACCCTGATAAAGTTCGGACGCTTCTAGTCGGCGTAAATCATGACCAATTTGATCCCAGTCAGGACACGATCGTGTCAAACGCCAGTTGCACAACCAATTGTTTAGCCCCAGTTGCCAAAGTTCTTAACGACCATTTTGGCTTAGCCGAAGGATTAATGACGACCGTTCACGCGACCACAGCTACTCAGGCGACGGTTGACGGTCCGAGTCAAAAAGATTGGCGCGGCGGGCGGGGTGCCTCTCAAAACATCATTCCGTCTTCAACGGGTGCCGCCAAAGCAGTAACGCTAGTCTTACCAGAGCTTAAGGGCAAACTGACAGGGATGGCGTTCCGAGTGCCTACACCGGATGTCTCAGTGGTGGATCTCACCTTCAAAACTGAGAAGAAAACGAGCTACAAAGAAATTTGTGCAGCGATGAAAGAAGCATCAGAAGGCTCACTCAAAGGCATCTTAGGTTACACCGAAGATGAAGTCGTCTCCACTGATTTTCAGGGCGACACGCACTCTAGCATTTTTGATGCCGGGGCAGGCATTGAGTTAAACTCCAA
>JBBRMC010000081.1:0-10195 GCA_038231055.1 Leptolyngbyales cyanobacterium | reverse complement strand
TTGACAAGGCTGCTTGTGCATGGTTTCTATCTATATGGACTCGTTAATAGTTAAAAAATTATGAGGAAGGGACTGCTGCACAAGCCCATCGTTGTTTTTGGTCCTGTTCTTGACAAGGTAATCTTCACTCATGTGGTAGTGATTGGGTTGCCGACCATTCTTTACTACTGCATTTTGAAGAGTGGATGGAATCTGCTCCCTCTGCATCTTCTGATCCCGATTCTCTATTTTGTGACTTCGGTGGTGGTGATTGGTGAAGCGATCTCAACGGCGATCGCTTACTCGTCTCCGCGCAAGCAGAAGCCCAAGCTAGGGATACTACAGCGATTTTTGCGAATGCCTCGCACCTACGCTCTACACCGGGAAGATCTGTCTGAGCCAACCCGTCCGTTACCTCGATGTTCGCTGATTGTGGTGGCTTATTTGCCGAACGAACAGCACATTATTCTCAGCACACTAAACTATATTCTCAATCGCGTCGATCGTCCCGAAGCGGGGCTAGAAGTGGTTTTGGCATATAACAGCCCGATGAGGCTACCGATTGAAGATGAGCTAGAACGGCTAGCAGAACGGCACCCAGAGTTACGGCTGCTCCCAGTTGAAGATAGTCGTTCTAAGGCAGAAAACTTGAATGCTGCACTAAAAATCGTTACGGGTGAAGTGACAGGCATTTTAGATGCTGACCATCGCCCAAATTCAGATTGTTTTCATCGTGCCTGGAGTTGGTTGGCTAGTAATCGCTATGCGATCGTGCAGGGGCGCAACGTCATTCGTAACAGCCGTACCAGTTTTCTGACGCGAATGATTGCGGTTGAATTTGAGTGTATGTATGGGGTCAGTCACCCTGCCAAGTCTCTGTTAGCTGACACGGGAATGTTTTGCGGCTCAAACGGCTATTGGCGAACGGCTGTTTTGCGGCGCATTCGCTTTTCACCCACGATGATGACTGAGGACATTGATGCCACACTGCGAACGCTGCTGAGAGGACACAATATTGTCCATGATCCCAGCATTATTACGACGGAGCTTGCCCCGATCGACCTGCGATCGTTCTGGTTTCAGCGCAAGCGTTGGGCACAGGGTTGGCTCGAAGTAACGCTTAAACATCAGCTTCCTCTGCTGCGCTCTCCTAAGCTAGACGGGTGGCAAAAAACCTATTGGTCGATGCTGCTGATTTATAGTGCGGGGTTTCACTTTGTGGCGCTTCAGATCTTTCCGATGTTGTTTAGTTTGTCTCTAACTCATACAGAGCCGCCTGTGATTCCGCAAGGATATATGTGGGCGACGACCCTTTTAACGCTTTTGAGCGGTCCTTTTCAGACCCTTGTAGCTTGGCGAGTTAGAAACAAAATTGTGAAGAACCCGTTCCGAGATTTTCTTCTCTACTGCTTTTTTATCCCGTTTTATTGCGTGTTTAAAAATGTGATTGCCATCATCGCGATTTATGATCATCTCCTCGGAAACACTGAGTGGGTGGTGACGCGGCGTGGGTTTAGAGAATCTCTGCCAGCCACAACTTCGAGCCGTGCGGTTTTGCGGAAAGCCAGCTAATCGAGGTTTAGTGATTTCTTCCTCAATGGCTCCTCCACACACACTTTGAGCCGTTATGTCTGAGTCAATCTAGCCTCTGAAGGTCGTTTGAGATGCCACGTTTTGAATCGTCAATAGTGGCACTTGATAGAAATATTGACGTTGAAACTGTTCTTCTTGAATTGCCGCGAAAAAGTTCTCAATTGCCCTTTTAGTTTGGGCTGCTGACGCGATCGAGTCCTCTATATCCTCCAAAGTCACCTGAAAGCCGTGGTCTGAATAGGTCACCTGAAAGCCAAGAAACTTCAGGGCGAGAACCCCACTCTTTAAAGCCAAGTCTCCAATGTCTAGTTGCTGGTAGATCTGCTGACGTGTGGCAGGTTTTCCAGTTCGGTTGAGATATTTGGCGATGCCGATCAGAGTTTGCCAGATTTCGCTGGGTGGAGACAGTTTGGGAGCTGGATAGGCGATCGCTAATCTCTTCTGTTCTCGAATAGCTCGACGAAACCAGGCTTGTAGCTCAGTCCAACTCGCGGGGCAGGTTTGAACTTTGAGACAATCTGCGGGTTCGCAGGGAGTGCCCTGCCGCCAATCGACTACCCAATCCAGTTGAATCGCGCGACTTTGAATTGAGTCGGCACACGGGCGCACAGCTACCAACCGGACTTCATACTGTTTTCGATAGGTATTGTTTTCGAGTTCGACGATCGCATCACATCGTCCCTGAGGAATCTCATGACTGTAGTGTCCCCACCACACTCCCGGAAACCCAACCGATACGGAATCATCTAAGATGGCAAATCGGGTTTGGATGTAGCGAACTTTCTGCCCCTTCCAGTCTTGAATGTTGCGATGTTTGCCCACTTCAAACCAGCAGTTTTTGATCAACAGTTTAGGGATCGGGTTTCCCATGCCGCACGGTTCGAGAAGGCGGAGTTCTTGGTAGAGAGGTGCGCCCAATTCTTGAACGGTGATAGCTAAATCAGCTTGAATGGAGGGAGCGATCGCGTCAATGCCGCCCATCTGCTGCCGTAATCGCTGATTAATCGCCTGGGTAAAGAGAGGCAAATTTTCGATCTTAAGACTCAACCCTGCTGCAAAAGGATGCCCTCCAAAGCGGTGCAAGAGATGTTCTTGGTCTTTAACGAGTTGATAGAGATCGATTTGATTCACCGATCGAGCCGAGCCACGAGCCAAGGCAGGGGATTGGACTAAATCGCTTGAGGGTTGCTCAGTCGTTAATAAAATGGTCGGTCGCCCATATTCTTGAGCAATCTGTCCCGCGACCAGCCCTAAAACTCCAGCGCTCCACTGGTCATCGGCTAAGACAATCACGCTAGTTGTCGAGAGGTCAAGATGGGCTAGTTTAGCGGTCACTTGTTGGGCAACGTCTTTTTGCAGGGCTTTGCGGCGAGAATTGGCTAACTCGGTTTGCTCAGCGAGTTCTCGGCAGCGTTGGCTGTCTCGACTGGTGAGCAACTCAACACAAAAGTGAGCATCGCCCTGAATGCGGCTGACCGCGTTAATTCTAGGGCCTAACCCGAAGGAAATGTCCGTGGGTCGATCGCCCGATCGCTTACACAATTCCAGCAGTCGGGTAATGCCGGGACGAGTCTGCTCACTCGGTTTGCGCTGTGAGTGAGTCTGAAGCTGCTGGATTCCTTTTTGGGCTAGATAGCGACAATCTCCTTTGAGTTCGACGAGATCAGCAATCAGCCCGATCGCCACCAAATCCAGCAAGTGATGCAATGGCTCACGAGGAACGTCTGGCAATGTCTCATACAGCGCTTCGATTAATTTATAGGCGACCGCAACGCCCGAAAGACTGGCTAGTGGGTGGCTTTGTGGAAAGTAACGAGAGTTGACGATCGCCCGAACTGGGGGACGGCTAGCGGGTAATGTATGGTGATCCGTGACGATCACATCGATTCCTAGTCGGTTGGCGTAGTCGATCTCATCCAGATTTGTGCTGCCTGTATCGCACGTCACTATCAACTGACAGCCTTTCTCTTTTAGAAGAGATATTCCTGTCTCGGACAGCCCATGAGACTCGGTTAGACGATTGGGAATGTAGTAAAAAAGCTGCTGATTTTGAGTGAAGAACTGTCCTAATCCATCCCACAAAACGGCGGTTGCGGTAACTCCATCAGCATCAAAATCGCCCCAAATCGCGATCGTTTCACCTGTTTGGCGGGCGATTTGCAGACGTTCGACTGCCCAGCGCATTTCTTGCCCAAAGTCAAACGGACTAACGGGCTGATACTCATCAGGGTTCAGATAGCCCGCCAACTGCTCAAGATCCCGAATACCTCGACTCCACAGCAGTTGAGCCACATAATCGCCCTTAATTTGAGGAAGATGAGACGCGATCGCCGCCACAAATTCTTTAGGCGGCACCTCTGACGGCAACACCCAAGGATTTTTAGGTTTGAGAGAATTGGCGCGATCGAGCGACTCAGACATCTAGAGTTCCCTTAAGATTTTGTGTTGGGGCGACGACGAGGACGCTTCCAAATTGCTCGATCCGCCTTTTCTCGTTCGTAGGCAATTAGTCTGCCGTAATAGTCGTGGTCGCTCAGACTCATTGACAAGAAAACGTGCTGGCGCATATTGCCAAACCCTTTGCGCGTGAAGAATTTAAGGGCTGGAAGATTTTCGGGATCGGTGTCTACCATCATAAAACGTGCCCCATCATCGATCATGCGTTCTACCAGTTTATCGACCAATTTGTCTGCCACCCCGCGCCGTTGACAGAAGGGCGCAACACCTAGCCAGATAATGTAGCCGTAGACCAATGTGGATTTGTTGATGATAGTGCCCAACACAAACCCGGCAAGCTGTTCGTCGATCTCAGCGACTAGACAATATTCTGGATCGGTGTTGTAGAGTCCGATGACTTCCCACTGATCCCAAGTGCGATAGATGTAGGGATAGAGTTCGCTAGTAAATAATTCTTCGCCTAAGTGATAGACGTTGGCAAGATCGTCAATTTCCATATCTCGGATGTCAACGGGAGACTTAGAGACTTCTGAATTTGAAAAGTCTGTCATAGGGTATTAGAGAGGAATTTCTTCAATGTCAGCCAGATCAGGGAGCTTTGATGCGTCGATCGCTCCTTCCATTAGATCCCACGATCGCTGACACCGCAACGCAAAGCTACACTCATCACAGGTTGAAGTGTGAGGAATTTGAGGAAACGATTCTCCAGTGGCTTGGTAGTGATCGAGCCAGCCTGTTAACTGTTGAAGTAATCGAGTCAGATCTTGTCGAATTTTGCTGTGTTGGGCAGTGTCGTAAGCAAATCGTAGACTTTGAGGTTCGGTTTGATCCGCTTCTCTCGATTGAAAAAACCAGTAGGTCATTGAAATTTGCTCTGGTTGGTAGTGACTCGTCTCTGCCATGACAAATCGGTAGAGCCTCGTTTGCCAATTTTCTGCCAATCGCCTAGATTTTTGAGGCTTGGGGTAAGTTTTCCAATCTAGAATCTGCGCCTGTTGCTCGGTCAAGATGAGTAAGTCATAAACTACCGTGATTAAATGTCCCTCAAATTCCAGAGTGCGCGGGTGCTCACTTTGACGCAAAACCGGGTTCAGGTCACCCAACGACAAGATTTTTGGGGCGGCTCCTACAAATGCCGTAAACCACTGTCGCAGTTGTTCATCTTCTTGAATGAATGGCTCGATCGGTAGCCCCATTTCTTTCTGCTGCATCAGCAAGTGAAACCGACTTCCCAAAATCAATCGTTCTTGCTGCTCTGGTGTAGTAGGAGAGGCTAATTGTTCTAAATAGGTGTGCTGAAACTTGCGGGGACAGGTTTCAAGCAGGTTGAGCTGTCCTTGAGAAAGGCGCATAGTGCTCTATCCTTTCGTTAATACAAAAACGCTTCCCTCGTTGCCGCGCCCAATTCGCATATCTTGATCAAGATACGTGGTGTCGAGCCAGCCCTGTTGATCACGATTGTCGAGACTGAACTCGATCGCACTCAGTTTTTGCCCCGATTCAATCTGGTGAATAAAGCGATCGGGGGTTTCATAGTTAATCAGGCGCTGAAGTGCCAGGATGGAGCGCTCAAATTTGACATCAACTCGCTGGTGAGAGACAGGCTTAAACCGGGCTGCTACGCTGACAATCCCTTCTAAGAAAGGCACTCCATACACCTCGGCGATGTTATAAATCTTGGCTTCTGGAGCACGAATCGATTGGTAAACCTGCCCCAACTTGAGAAACGGAACTTGATCAATCCCTAAGATGCCGCGACTGGTGGTGTAAATCAACCGCCAATCTCCTTCGAGAAGATCGAGAGCCTCGATCGGGCGCGGGGTTGGGTTGCGATCTTCGAGTTGGGCGATCGCCGCCAAAACGGCTTGCCTTTGTGGCTCGGTCGTCAGCAATCCTCGATTTTTGCCTGCAATCAGTTCTAATAGTGCCGATTTCCCGATCATGTGCGCTCACCTCGTAAACATTGGTAGCCAATGCCTTCAAGATACTCGTCGTCACGGGAGATCGGTGCGAGGTCGCTACAAATTTTTTTGAACTTGAGCGATCGAAATCAAAGAAAATTTATAGTCTTAAGGAAGGCACCTTGACATAGCTGAAGAAATATGCGAACTTTTTTGAGCCATTTTCTCCAGTCGGTGGTAGACTCTGGTTGTTTCATAGGGTCTAAACTTTAAGAAGACAACGTTAATTTTTGTTGTGAACTCAACCGCTCCATGATTTATAATCCCTCGTTACGTGAAGAGCCTCAAAGTCAGGGAGCCGCTGTGATTCCCGTCCAGCAAGAATCCTCGATTCTTGATTGGCTTGAAAAGTCGGGTCGTTTGTTGGCTCGTGAAGTTCAAGAAGTCGAAGTGGGTGTGACCGAAGACGTTGACGACATCAATCAATTCATTGCGGAGGACGACAACTCCTTTGATTTGGATGATGATGACGATGATCTAGATCTAGAAGACTAGATTCAAACGGGCAATCTTTGTAGAGAAGGGGACACGCCCCTCTTTACAAAGACAGATAACGATCGAAGTTTCTCACTCTTTTCAGAACAGGTTTCCGAAGAGTGTTGCTGAAGTGGTGTGGTGTAATGTGCGGAGTGAAGTGAGAATCTCGTGGACGCTAAATTATTTACAAATCGATCCTTCAGTCTTTCAGGAACTCGTCTCTTTTTGGTTCTGACCATTGGGCTGACGGTTTCTGCTATAGCGCTGGATGCGATCGCAGGACGACCCTTTCAACAGGTGGCATCGCTGACTCTACCGCTCTGGGCAACCGCCTTGGCAACCGCAGGAGTCGGGTTTTGGGCAGTGCCTTTGCTGAGAGCTTTAAAGGCAGGGCAGGTCATTCGTGAAGACGGACCGCAATCTCATCTCAAGAAAGCAGGAACCCCGACGATGGGAGGAGCCTTTTTTGTTCCCGTCGCCGTTGCATTTGCCCTTGTCTTATCTGGCTTTTCAGCCAACGTAATGGCTGTGTCGGCGTTGACTCTGGCGTATGCTGCGATCGGCTTCATCGACGATTGGCAAATCATTCGCTACAAATCCAACAAGGGCATTTCTCCCCGCTTGAAACTGGGGCTACAAATCTTCTTCGCGATCGGGTTCTGCCTTTGGCTCTATGCCAGTCAGCCAGCCAGCATCACAACTCTGGTACTTCCGCTAGGGTTAACCCTTCCCCTCGGCATCCTATTTTGGGTTCTAGCGGGTTTCACTCTGGTAGCTGAGAGCAACGCTACGAACTTGACAGATGGAATGGATGGTTTGGCAGGGGGAACAGTCGCGATCGCACTCCTCGGTCTAGGTGCCTTAATCGGACACAGCTCGCCTGATTTGATGATCTTCTGCGCCTCTATGAGTGGCGGTTGCTTAGGGTTTCTATTGCACAACCGCAATCCAGCTCGTGTATTTATGGGTGATACCGGATCGCTAGCGATCGGCGGTGGATTGGCAGCCGTTGCCTTAATCACAAATTCTCTATTTGCACTGCTGATTTTAAGCGGATTGTTTTTCTTAGAAACTCTCTCTGTGATTGCTCAGGTCGGCTATTTCAAAGCTACAAAAGACTCGAATGGCGTGGGTAAGCGATTGTTCAAAATGTCGCCTTTCCACAATCATTTAGAGTTGACGGGCTGGACAGAGACTCAAGTCGTCGGCTGGTTTTATGCGATCGCTGCCATTCTTGCCGTTCTGAGCCTGTCGATTCACTAGTTTTGCTACGATTCACCAAATTCTTAACCAGTTGACCGTTTTGGCGTAAACTTTGATAAGATTGTGAATCGTCACCCGGAGAGATGGCTGAGTGGTCGAAAGCGGCAGATTGCTAATCTGTTGATGGATTTAGGTCTATCCGAGGGTTCGAATCCCTCTCTCTCCGTTTTTAACCTTTGGTAGGCGCTAGATGAAATGCCATCTGGCGCTTTACTGTTTCATCACCAAATTAAAAGCTGCTCTACCCTTGGCAAGTCAATTGGTTTAAGATGAGGCTCATTTCAACTAATAAGACGTTGAGGAACCTAAATTCAAATGACTAAATTGGCTTCAGGAAAGAGTTTAAACCCTGGTGCGGCGATCGCTCTTGCAGCAGTGACAATTGCCGCCGGATTTTTGACGGCTGCCTGTCAAGAAGCGGCTCCTCCAACCACACAAGGGACGACTTCGCCAGGTGCAGCAACAACGGCTGCCAGTGACACAAAAGGCTTAAAGATTGGCTCTCTGCTGCCAGCAACAGGTGATCTCGGCTCGATCGGACAGCAAATGATTGCCACCGTGCCTCTGCTGGTAGAGACAGTAAACAAATGCGGCGGGGTAAACGGTGAGCCTGTCACTCTATCCTCAGTCGATGACCAGACTGAGCCTTCGGCGGGCACTGAAGGCATGACAAAACTTGCAGAAGTTGATAAAGTTGCCGGAGTTGTTGGCTCGTTTGCGAGTAGCGTTTCAACGGCTGCAATCCCGATCGCCGTTCGCAACAAAGTTGTTTTAATTTCTCCGGGCAGCACAAGCCCCGTCTTTACCCAACAGGCAAAAGAAGGCAAGTTTCAAGGCTATTGGGCACGGACGGCTCCACCAGACACCTATCAAGCGCAGGCTTTGGCAAAACTAGCCATTGAGCGAGGCTTGAAAACGGCAGGAACGGTCGTCATTAATAATGACTATGGCGTTGGCTTCGAGAAAGAATTTAAGCAAGCCTTTAAGAAACTCGGTGGCACGATCACCAACAACAGCAAGCCGACGCGCTATGACCCCAAAGCCACCACGTTTACGACAGAAGCCAGTGCTGCCTTTGCTGGCAAGCCTCAAGCCGTGGCTGCGGTTCTCTATGCTGAAACAGGCGGTCTAATTGTGAAGTCAGCTTTTGAGCAAGGTGCGAGTAAAGGCACTCAACTTCTATTAACCGATGGAGTCTATTCGCCCGATTTTGTGACGAAAGTGGGCAAAACTAGCGATGGCAAATCAATTTTAGCGGGCGCGATCGGAACCGTTCCGGGTGCTAATGGCAAAGCTCTTGACGCATTCACCAAACTCTGGAAGGAGAAAGAAAATCGACCTCTCGCGCCCTATGCGGCTCACTCTTGGGATGCGGCAGCGATCTTAGTGTTGGCTGCTCAAGCTGCAAAATCTAATACGGGAGACGGCATTAAGAGCAAACTGCGCGAAGTCACGAATGCACCGGGCATTGAAGTCACCGATGTTTGCCAGGGATTAGACTTGCTCCGCAAAGGTCAAGACATCAACTATCAAGGCGCGAGTGGCAATGTCGATATTGACGGAAACGGTGACGTGGTTGGCAATTATGACGTTTGGACTGTGAAGGACGACGGCTCGCTAGAAGTGATTGGTAAAGTGAGTCCGCAGTAGGAACTGACTGATGACTGACAGAAATCACGTCATTCGTCAGTCATTGTTCTACCTGACGAAGACATCAGTTGGTCTAACCAATTCTCAACTTGAGACTGGAGGCGATAAGACGAGGAAGAAGCCTCGATCGTCTCCAAGCAATCCATCTTCTCTAATGCGCGGTGATAATCTGCGATCGCGTAGTTCCAGTCACCCGATAGATGATAGGTGCGTCCTCGTGCTCCATAGATATGACCCTCTAAAATGGCTGTGTTGGAACCCGTTGAGAGAAATTGAGTGATTTGCAAAGCGTGGTCGAAATTCTCGATCGCTTGGGGATACATTTCCAATTCTCGGAAGGTCACGCCTTGATTAATCCAAGCCCGGACGTTGGTGGGATCGAGGTCGATCGCAGTTTCATAGTCCGCGATCGCTTCCGCCAATCGCCCTTGAGCAGCGTAATAATTAGCTCGATTGTTATAGGCACTTGCCAGTCGAGCGTTTAGCTTAATGGCGTGGTTGTAGTCAGCTAAAGCGGCAGCAAACTGTCCACTTTGGAAGTAGACTAAGCCGCGATTGTTGTAGTCGATCGCACTCTGAGGGTTACGCTCAACCAGCAAATCAAGGTCATCAATAGCGGTTTGATAGTTTCCGCGACGCGCTTCGGTCAGCGATCGTTGACGCAATATACGGTCTTGCTCGGTCGGCTCTAACCAGGCTGATGGTTGGCTAAGCTTGAGAGTGTCTAGCGAACTCCGGCGATGGAGGTGCTTGCGACGATTGCGGCGTAAACTTCCTTCAGACTCGCGACGAGGAACATAGGCACTTCCACTCTT
>JBBRMC010000080.1:0-10241 GCA_038231055.1 Leptolyngbyales cyanobacterium | reverse complement strand
TTTGAGTTTCTTGAGGGCATCTTCGGGGCTAACGTTCCCTAGAGCAACGGAGTCGAGCAACATTTTGAGGGCTTCGGGTTGAGTCATTGTGAACGGGAGAGAGGACATTTCGGATTCTATTAATCTTCCTTAATTCTAAGTTCGTCAATGTTCCAAAGTCCCCAACTGGGCAAACCAGAATATTTTAGACCTTGGACTCGATCGCGTGCCACCATCAAAGCCGAGTCATTGACTAAATGAATGACAGGCAACTGTTCTTGGACAATTTCTTGAAACTGAGCATAGATTTTCTGCCGTTTTGCCGGGTCGAGTTCTCGTGACCCTTCGATAAATAAGCGATCGATCTCTTTCTCCCAATCATTGGCTTCCCAGCCTTGAATCGGTTGCTGTCCAGGTTGCTGTTTGAGATTAAACGAGTGAGAACCGCCGCCACTCATCCAAAGATTTGCCGACCCATGCGGTTCAACCCCTCCGGTGAACCCAATCATGTGAGCATCCCACTCTCGCGAAGTCGAAGTTTTATCAATTAATGTGTTGAAATTAATCGGGTTAAAGTCGAGCTGAATGCCGATTTTGCTCAAGTCTTGTTTGATCTGAGCACCGATCGCTTCTCTGACTTTATTGCCTGCATTCGTAATCAACGTAAACCGAACTCGATTGCCGTCAGAATCTAACAATTGCCCCTGAGCGTTGGGTTTGAATCCGGCACTTTTGAGCAATTCGCGCGATCGCTCTAGATTATAGTCATAGGTCTTCAACCCATCTTTAGGCGACAGAAAAAACGGACTCTGTACCGTGATGGGTGAATTCTGAATCGTGCCCAACCCGCGAAAGATATTGTTGTTTATCTTTTCTCGATCAATGGCATGCGCGATCGCTTGACGAAACGCTAAAGTATTGAACCAGCGAGATTTTATCGGGTCTACGATCGGTTTCCCATTCTTAGTTGCTTTGTTTAAGTTAAATGCCATGTAGAGCGTTCCTGACCATGCGCCCCCATTTTGCAGCTTAAAATTCCCCCGCTTCTCTTCTTTCTTCAGCAGCGAAAAATATTCTGGACGCAGAGGACGGGCATCTCCCATCACATCTAAATCGCCAGATCGAAATCGCAGTAATTGAGTATCGACATTCTCAATGAACTGCCAGATGATGCGATCGACATAAGGCATCTGGTTTCCCTGAGCATCTTTGCGCCAATAGTAAGGATTGCGCCGATAAATCAGCCGTTGCCCACCGAGAAAGCTCTCAATCTGATAAGCACCATTTACGACTAGCGTTTTGGGGTCGGTGTCCGTTCCCCAAGTCGAGAGAAATTGAGGATTACCATCACTGGCGATTGTTCGTACCGACTCACTGAGAACGTGTTTCGGCAAAATCACAACATTATCCGGTGCTCCCGAAAGGGCATTTAACAACGGTGCAAACGGCTCTGGTAGCGCAAACTCAACTCGCAAATCATCCAACTTTTTAACGGTCGGAAACACGCCTTGAAGCCCAACTTTTAGACTGTCCTTCCAATCAGTCGGAATCTTGGGGTTAAAAATCGTCTCAAAGGTAAACACCACATCGTCTGCGGTTAAGGATCTTCCATCTGACCACTTCAGACCCGAACGCAGCTTAAACACGACACGCTTGCGATCGTCCGAAATCTGCCAAGACTCTGCCAATGCTGGCTGAAGCTTTCCCGTCAACCCCTCTGATTTGGTCAGCCCCTCAAAGCAAAACATCGAAATGTTAGGAAACTCTTGCACCAGAGCTGGGTTAAACGTTTTGGGGTCAGTCAGAGTGGTGAGAACCAGTTGAGGCACCTGCGCCGCTTGAGTTCTAAATAAATGCGGATTGCAGCCCGCTAACCCGATCGCTAGAACGATCGCCACTCCCAATCCAATCAACCCACGACGAACTTGTGAGAGAACTGGTATGGAAGAAGCGTTCTGTTTCAATCGACCACTCTCAGGTCTTGAATATTCCACAAGGCACCGCCCAACTCAGGATAATTTACACCCTCGACGCGATCGCGCACCGCCGCCATGACTCGCGCATTCATCAGCGTAATCCAAGGCAAGTTCTCATGAGCAAGCTGCTGAATTTTGCCATAAATTGCTTTGCGTTTGGTTTCATCCAACTCCTGCGCGCCCTCAATGTAGAGGCGACCGATTTCTGCTTCCCAATCTGCGACGACTCGATTTTCGATCGATTTCCCCGGCAGTGACGGTTGATTAAAGTTATGGGATGAGCCATTAGGCGACCAAATGTTAGACCCCGAATTTGGCTCTCGCGAGTTGCCCATCGCCATCAAATAGGCATCCCAATCAAGGGTGTTGTCGAGCTTATCGATCAGCGTGTTGAAATTGATGGGGTTCAAATCAACCTGCATTCCGATTCTGGCTAAGTCTTGCTTAATCTGCGCGATCGAGGCTTCTCTCACCGTATTTCCTGCATTGGTGATTAAGTTAAAGCGCACTCGATGCCCGTCTGCATCTGATAACCGACCGTTCGCGTCATATTTAAAGCCTGCTTCCGTCAGCAGTTGCTTAGATTTTTGAGGATCAAATCGGTAAGCCTTTTCTGGTGCAGGTGGCACATAATAAGGACTTTGCTCCATGATGATTGATTCGACCAATGCGCCTAACCCGCGATAGATGTTGTTGTTCATCTTGTCGCGATCGATAGCATACGCCACGGCTTGTCTAAACTTGACGTTGTTAAACCACTTCGATTTAATCGGGTCAACGAGCGACTTTCCTTTGCGACGACCTTGGTTGAGATTAAATGCCATAAATGTTGTGATCGGTCGCGGACCTCCCATGTGTAGCGTAAATTTGCCACGCTTTTCTTCCTGCTTCAACAGCGTGAAGTCTTCAGGTCGAATGGGTTCTGAGATATCTTGTCCGCCCGATCGAAATTGCAGCAAGGCAGTGTTTTGATTCTCTACAATGCTCCAAACAATGCGCTCAATGTAGGGTTGGGCTTTACCCTGAGCATCTTTACGCCAGTAGTAAGGATTGCGTCGAAAGATGACACGCTGGCTCGTCGCGTAGCCATCCAGCATATAAGGACCGTTGCAAATAATCTTTTTGGGGTCAGTCCCGGTGCTCCAAGTTGAGAGAAATAGAGGATTGCCGTCGCTGCCTTTGGTTTTGACTGCGTCTTGCAAAATGTGCTTAGGCAAAATTGCCAGTCCTAGAGTTCTTAGAAACGGGGCAAACGGTTCTGGTGTGGTGAATTCGATGCGCCGATCGTCCACTTTGCGCACGCTGGGAAACACGCGCCCTTTGCCAATTCGCAGCACGTCTTGGATATCAGTCGGAATGCCAGGATTGAGAAAAATATCTTGATAGGTGAAGAGCACATCATCCACCGTCAGCGGTTGACCGTCTGACCACTTCAACTCCGGACGCAGCGTAAACTCAATGCGTTTTTTATCGTCGGAGATCTTCCACGATTCTGCCAAGGCTGGCTCGACGGCTCCCGTCAATCCATTTTCGGTGATCAGCCCCTCATACATCAAAGAGGCAACGTTAGGATCTTCGTTAATCAGCGCATAGTTAAAACTTTTGGGGTCGCTGAGGGTAAAGTCAACGAGCTGGGGCACTTGCGCGGCTGAGGTTCGATACAGTTGAGGATTGCAAGCACTAAGGACGATCGCCACTCCAACTGCCACCAAAGCCAACAGCCAATATCGGCGAAAATCTTTTGAGAAAATCGTGGAAACCATAGCACCGTATGCAAAAGGGTTAGAAGGCGCAGTCTGCCTTACTATCGCGGAGGCAACCGACATCCTTGATCCTTTCTACACCCTAGACGGATTTTATGGGAGACAAATTAATTTACGAGGCGATTTTACGATGGGTTGCGAAGAGATTCGAGCCGTTCTCTCAACGCAAGTCGAATCAGCGATTTGAGTAGAAACGTGCCAAACAGACCAGCGACAATAAAGCTTGCGATCGCGCCTCCTGGATATGCGCCCACCAGCAGGACGACCCCTGACAACCCTGAAAATCCCGTCAGGCAGGCGTAGATTAGAGACTTCACTGCCAAGTGGAGAGTTTTGAGGGTACGATCACTCTCTGACTGCACTTGAAGCCGTAACTCTCCTTCTGCAAGTCGCTCTTCAAGTCGCCGAATCGCCAGTTCTGCTGAGTTCGGTTTGCGAATTTGGTAGGTGAGAAAACTTTGAGCCTGACGCGCCAACTCACCCAAGCCCCTGCCCTGGTTTTTGGGTGCCGTTATCACTAGACTTTTCACAAACGGTTTTGCGGCAATCAGCAAGCTATATTGCGGATCTAAATCACGTGCTACCCCATCTAGAGTCGTTAACGCCTTGATAATAAAAGTCATCTTGGCAGGGAGTCGGAAAGGCTGCTTCTCAAATAGGGTATACAACTCATTCCGCAGAGTCTTGAATGCCTGAAGTTCAACCGGCTTATCGGTGAAGCGATCGATTAAAAACTCTAGCACTCGTCGCACAGGGGTCATGTCTGACATCGGCTCAATCAAGCCCATATCAGTCAGGGTGTGAATCACTTCATTAGTATCTTTCTTCAAGACTGCAAAAAAGGTTTTCACCATCTGATCGCGATTGATCGGCATGACTTCTGCCATCATGCCAAAATCGTAGAAGATCAGCCGTCCGTCACCCGTCACTGCCATATTGCCAGGATGGGGATCAGCCTGAAAAAAGCCGTCTTGCAGCAATTGCTTGAGATAAGCGCAAATTCCTAAGTGATTGATATCTTTGGGATCGATCCCGATCGCTTCCAAGCTCCGACGATCGTTGACTTTGATTCCGGGCACATATTCCATCGTCAACACGCGTTTCGTCGTGTAGCGCGGATAAACCTTTGGCACCACTATGCGGGGATGGTCGGCGAAGTTATGACGGAAGCGATCGGCGTTCATGGCTTCTTGAACGTAGTCCACTTCTTTATGAAGGATCTCAGCAAATTCTTGATAAATCGCGTTGAGATCATATTGTCTGGCAGTGGCTGAGTAGCGCGTACTCAACCGCACGACTCGATCCAACACCTTTAGATCTAAGTCAAATAATTGGTCGAGTCCCGGACGCTGGACTTTGACGACGACTTCTTCACCTGTGTGCAGTCTTGCTCTGTGGACTTGCCCTAAACTCGCTGCTGCGATAGGCACCCGATCAAACTCACGATATAGGGTGTGAAGAGGACTATTCAGTTCAGACTCAATAATGGCGATCGCATGGTCAGCACTAAACTCTGGGACGCGATCTTGTAACTGCGAGAGCGCTTTGACATATTCGATCGGCAGCAGATCGGCACGAGTCGAGAGCGCTTGCCCAATCTTGATAAACGTCGGACCCAAATGGAGCAAGGTGCCGACAAGCCACTGAGCGCGGCGATCGCGCTGCCCCGGAGAACGGACTGCAATGTGACTGTCCCACCATAGATAAAAGCCAAACTTAGCCGCTGACAAAGAAACATCCACTTGACGCGCCAGTGGAGAATCGGTTTGCTGTTGCCAGCGCAGAGGTTTGGGCGAGATGGTTTGCAACATAGCTTCAAGTTATTATACCCAGTCTTCCCATTTGAATCTGGAAAGCCTCGACTCCCTGACTAAATTCCTCAAGAAGCATGAGAATACCTGATGAAATATAGCTCGGTTCTCGTAGTGATTAGCTACAAACGCCGAACCGTCAACCCGGAATCAGAACTCTAATTATTGAGCAATGTCAAGGTTTTGGGGCAGGGTGACCATAAAGCAAGTTTTGAGCGACTGAGTGCCATCAATCGGTAAACTAGATGCCTCGATCGTGCCATTTAAGTGCTGCACTAAACTCTTCACGAGGGCGAGTCCTAACCCAGTTCCGGGCACTGCATTTTGGGTTATGCCCTGGCATCGCCGAAACTTCTCAAAAATATGGGGCAGTTCTGCGTCTGAAATACCATCACCATCGTTGCAGATCGTAATCGAAATCTGCTGCCCACTTTGCTGCGAGACCCCTACCGAAACCGTGGTGTTGGGATCTGAATATTTGCCAGCGTTGGTCAATAACTCTAACAAAATGCGATTGAGACTGGCTAGATCCGTGTTGAGAGTGGGCGATCGAGGCGGTAACTCAATTTCTAGATTCAGCCCTTTGAGCGCCCAGCGCTGGTGGAAAGACTGACAGACATCAGTAATCATTTGGTTGAGGTCAACCTTTTGAAGCTGAATCGCGACTTGTTTGGTCTCCAGTTCTTGCAGTGCCAGCAAATCGTTAATTAGACTCGTTTCTTGAGCGCACTGCTGCTCCAAAATTGTCAGATATCGAGCACGACGATCGGGCGGCAAATCTGCCTCGCGCAACATCCGAATTGCTAACATCATGCTAGTCAAAGGAGTTCGCAACTCGTGGCTCAACGTGCTGAGAAACTCATCCATGCGCTGATTCATTTGCCGCAGTTTTTCGATCTGTCTGCGGGTGATCTCATACAGCTTTGCCTGAAGCTCTAAGCTCTGTTGCAGTTGAGCCGTGCGCTCTTCGACCAGCGATTCAACTTGGCGCAATGTCTCAGTTTGAATAATGGCGGAACTAATTTGAGCACCGATCAGTTGAGCAAACTCAATCTCGTCAGGTTGCCACTCACGAGGCTGATCGTGCTGGAGAGTGATAAATCCCAGCAGTTTGTGTTTGCTCTCTAAAGGCACCAACAAAAGAGATGGCATCTGCTCAGGTTCAAATAAGGGTGCAATCCCAGTCGTCCCTGTCTTTGCCGGAAAATCACTCTGGCTGCTTAGCACGATCGGTTCAGTTGAGTGATTGACCGCATATTGACAAACTACACACTCTGACACCCAAAAAGATTGACAGACCGGAGCTTCACTTAAGCAAGAACTTGGGGATAGTGGAGCGCTCAAGTCATCATCTCGCCATTGGCATTCAACAATCACTCTGGCTTTAGGAATGCGATCTAAAGAACGCAGGTTTTGCCGAGGGTCCCAATATCTCAAGCGAAGCACAGAACCCTGAGCGATTTGAAGAGCTTGAGCAGTACCGTCAATTGCTAGTTTGAGAATTTGTGGCAAATCCACTGAGTTCTGGATAGCCATGGTCAACTCTCGAATTAAGGATTGATAGTGAGCCTGCTTGAGAACTTGTTGCTGGAGCAGAAGTTGAGAAACGGCAACCGCAACTTGGTCAGAAACCGCCGCTAGGGTCGTCACTTCTGGCTCTGTCCAAGAGTGGGCATGGGATTGCATAAGACTAACCGCTCCGTTGACTTGACCTTGAAAACGAGTGACGACTGATAAAACAGATTCGATCGAGACTGATTGCCACGCAGGAATTAGATTACGGCTCTGTAAATCTGACATCGTCAGGGTTCCAGCATCCAGGGTTGCAGCTTTAAGCGTTGGGTAATTTGCTAAAATTTCGACTTGCTGAGTAGCCGTGATCTGGTTACTAAACCAGCTCGCCACTTGGTGCTGAGTCAGATGCGGGGTGCAGATAGAAATCACGCAAGCGTCTGCTCTAAATTCTTCTCCCAAAATTGCTGCAATTTTAGACAAAAGAACATCTGTCTGAGAGTTTGCAACCAGCACCTGAGCAATTTTGTGCCACAAGGGCGCGTCTGAGAGTGGGTGAGGCGGTTGGGTAGAACTTTGATACACGAAATCACTTCCACCTGGGAGGCTAGTGAGGGAAGATTTGCGCTCTTGCGGCTGTATATGAACACGCGAAACTCTTGCTTGCATCCTGCGCTCTTGCCCCTAGTTGCTTGACCTGACTGGTTGCCTCACCCACAGAGTAGGCAGCAGGATAGCTCTGTCTTATAAAGTGCGCGTAGAGGTCAGTTTTTGCTAACCAATGGCTCACCAGACATCGTTAGCTTTTAGGTTAACGTGCAGAGAATCTTAGAGTATCCGTAATTTCCCTACGATCTCTCTGTTCTATTCTTAAAATCTCCAGACTTGCACTGAGAAAGCAAAGAGTGGACAGAAAAGAGCCTAGCAAGCTTTGAAACTGAAACGATTCTCTCTTTTTAAGGGTTGACATAGTACACTTGAACGAACAGTTAGACGATCGGATAAACTTACTCGAAACGGGTTGATAGGTAGGCATGGCTTTAAATCAAGCGTCCTCTCTCTCTCTTAAGGTGATTGGCACGGTTAAAGGTCCGGGCGAAAACGGGAATCAGTATGTGTTCATCACGTCTGATAATCGCTCGGTCAAGATTGGCGAGTATGTTTACTATGAAGTGTGGGAGACCGAGAGCGCGTTCAAGATTTTAGGGAAAATTTCGGCACGGCGGTTGATTGATCATTTGCCCGATCGCATCTTTGCTGATACAGAGATCAGTCCCGAAGCGATCGCGGCTCTCGTAGGTTTTACCTACAACAATCCAGAGATCTACGAGGTCAGCGTTGATGTCATCGGTTATTTTGACCGATCGCTGGGATTCATGAATCCTCGTAAAAGTCCGAATCCGGGTGCGAAGGTATGTCTAGCTGACGATCAGATGTTGAGGCAGATTCTCAACCGCAAACAGCCTCAAGAAATGGGGTCGGCTCACATTGGGTCGCTGCTGCTGCGAGATGCGGGTGCTGTGCCGATCGCGCTTGATGTCAAAGAGCTAGTCAGCACCCACATGGCAATTCTGGCAGGGACGGGATCGGGGAAATCCTATACAGCAGGCGTTTTGGTCGAAGAGTTGCTGTTGCCCCACAATCGGGCGGCAGTGCTGATTCTCGACCCTCATGGAGAATATGGCACTTTGACCGAAATGCGCGGTCATCCTGCTTTTCAAGACCCCGATGGCTATTCGCCTAAAGTGAACGTGTTAACGCCCGACGATATTCGGATTCGGGTGTCTTCGCTAGATTACTCAGATATTTTGACGCTGCTGCCCGAAATGAGCGATCGCCAGCAGTCAATTCTCAACAAAGCCTACCGACTTCTGCAAAAACACAAAAAAGGAGATTATCGCTGGGGCATTCAGGATTTAATTGCAGCAGTGCGGGAGGCAGACGTTCAAGAAGACGATGAGGGCAATCTCAAACAGGGGTCGTCGGCTCCGGCATTAGAGTGGAAACTAGAAAGGCTGGAGCGATCGGACTACTTTCACACCTTTGAGCATACGGTCAGTCCCAAGGCTTTGTTTGAGCCGGGGCAGGTCACCGTGCTGCAAATGAATGAAATTAGTCAAGATGAGCAACAGGTGATCTGTGCGGCGGTGCTGCGGCAGTCAAACCAGGCACGAATGAACACCCATCGAGGGCTGACGGAAAGCAGCGACGAAAATTATCTGCCTTATCCCGTATTTATTCTAATTGAGGAAGCCCATCGCTTTGCCCCAGCCCATGAGCCGTCTCGCTGTAAAGCCGTTTTGAGAACAATTCTGAGTGAAGGACGAAAATTTGGGGTTGGTATCGGACTGATTACACAGCGTCCGGGCAAGATCGACTCAGATGTGCTGTCTCAGTGTATGAGCCAATTCATCATGCGAATTGTCAACCCGGTCGATCAAGAAAGTCTAAAGCATGGAGTCGAAGCAGCGGGGCGAGACTTGCTGAAAGAGTTGCCTGCCTTAACTAAAGGACAAGTGATTGTGTCAGGAGCCTGTGTCAACACTCCGGTTTTATGCAAGGTGCGTCAACGTCTCACTAAGCATGGGGGCGAAACTTTGAATGCGCCGGAAGAGTGGCGGAAGCACTTTCAAACCCATCGAGTGCAAGAGCGGACGATCGGGCAAGCCCCGATCGCGATTCCCAAGAGAGCGCAAACGGTGCGGGGTCGAAGTATCGATTAAATTAGTCTTACTTCACGTTTTGAAGCGCCGCTTGTTGATATTTGCGGTAGAGTGCAGTGCGATCGAGGGCGATCGCATACCGTTTGTCGCTGGCAGGAACAGTTCCCATCAATGCAGAAGCTTTGCCCCAAGTATCTGCTAAGTTTTTCCACTGAGCAGGCGTTTGTGCCGTTCTACCAATTTCCGATGCTCTCTCAGCCAAGCGCACTGCCGTTGCGAAATTGTCTGGCTTGACTGCACTCAGTGTTGCATCGGTTGACGGAGCTGCTGGAGCAAAGAGCGATCGCCCATTTTGCCAGGTGTAGACACCCCAACCCGCTAACAGCAACACAGCGCTTAATCCCAATCCGCCGAGGATGCCTTTGGTGAATTGATGTTTTTCACGGATCAGGTGGGGAGAGATCGTTTTGGGACGATCTAAACTGTCGAGGCGGTCTTCTCGCCAATCGGTTAGAAGTCGTTTTAGAGGATTTTTGC
>JBBRMC010000079.1:0-10257 GCA_038231055.1 Leptolyngbyales cyanobacterium | reverse complement strand
TCGCCTTCACTGCGTCATAAACATCATCTTTCGCGACATACCCAATCTCATCTGCCAACCGAGGAAAGGTTTCTTCTTTGTTGTGAGTTCGACCTAGACCACCGCCTGCAAAGATGTTGAAGCCTTCTAACTCACCCTGCTCATTGGTCAAGACAACCAAGCTAATATCTTGTGAATAAAGATCGACGGAATTATCACCCGGAACCGTGACGCTGATTTTGAATTTGCGAGGCAGATAGTGCTTGCCATAAATGGGTTCGGGAGAGTCATGCACGATCGTGCCTGTGCCATTTTTTTGACGAGCCGCAACCACATCGGGATTCTCTTCTGCCGAAATGACCTTTTCACCATCAAGCCAGATTTCGTAATAAGCGCCTGTCTGAGGAGTCAGCAGATCGGCAATTTTGTGTGAATACTCGTAGGCATATTGATAGTCAGGGCGATCGCGAAATGGAGCCGGAGGAGCCATCACATTTCGATTGACATCACCACAAGCGCCTAGGGTATTGCCCATATTACGAACGATCGCTGCCAGGGACGCTTTCAAATTCTTCTTGAGAATGCCGTGTAGCTGAAAGCCTTGCCGCGTTGTCGCTCGAATGGTGTGATTGCCATAGTCATCAGAGAGCCGATCGAGCGTCAAATAAAGCTCAGGCGGAATAAACCCACCCGGACTGCGGGTTCGCAGCATCATCTGATAGTCTTTTTCTTGACCTTTAGCGCGGTTGTCTCGATTGTCTTGTTGATAAGACCCATGAAACTTGAGAATTTGAATCGCATCTTCAGTGAAGTGGGTCGTGTCTTCTAAAAGCTCAGACGCGACGGGTTCTTTTAAGAAGTCGCTGCGATCTTTCAGTCCTTCGACTTTAGAAAGCTTGCGGGTGGCGGGGTTGGGTGTCGAAGATATAACCATTAGACTGCTGCTGCGATCGGTAAAGAGGGATAAGCTATCAGTCATCTCGTATGCACACACAGATGACAAAAAACCGGGAGAATGTGTTTTCCCAGTAAGTCGGTCGGAATTACGATGATGATCCCATCGTATCACTGCAATCAATTCTATGAGTCAATCGCCAGGAAGTTGATCTAACTCTGAATGATTTAATATGACGATCAGCTTCAAATTTCTTGACGAAAGGCTTTAATGGCTTTTCTAACGTCGGTCTTAGATGTCGGGGCTAGTTGGGCGATCATTTCTAAAATTTAACTTCAACTTGCGAGTTTGATGAGTTAACTTGCTCGAATCCTAACCGCTCAAGTGCCTGAATCGATTCTCTGCTTGAGATCCGTAGCAGCTTAGGCATAGCTGACTTCGATACTGGTTACTAGTCTAGGAGATGTTTCAGGCAGAGGAAATTGTTCTAAGTAGAGCCGCGTTGCTTCTCTCAAACCTGCGATCGCTTGTTCGATAGTTTCACCTTGATCCACTGTGCCAACCTCTGGGCACTCAGCTATGTACATATCATCTTCTCTGTGAAGAATGACTGTAAAGCTACGGGTTTTCATAGGGGTTAGCGATAGGTGGGAAGCTCAGCGTCTTTAGACCTGAGAGGAAAACCAACGTGTCGTTTTAACGACCGTCTTCTTTCAATGTTTGGGTGTTGCGACCGCCTTGGAATTACTGGGATTGGGGTGCTTTTGTATTGCACTTCTTGCTCAGTTGCCTACGGAGGGAAACCCTCCTACAGCACTGAGCGCTTCAACGGGACAATTACCGTCTCAAACCGTTCATCCTGTACGCATCGCAACGGTTTTGCTACCTAAGTAGCCTCCCTTTCGGGGTGATGTTCGCTTCGTCAATGTTTTCTAAGCTTGTTCGGCTAATCGCACGTCCTTAACCCAAATAAAGAGGTTTAACGATTAGCGACAGAGCCGGGAACTAGCGTCGCATTCCAGGGTGTCGTGACTTAGAAAACGTAGACCTCGAAGGTCTTAGACTGGTCAACTGAAACCGAAGCTTCTAGGCTGGAAGCCCAGTCACTTCAGTGCTGGGTCGTTGACTGTGTCTTATGCCCAAAACCTCTTTTGCCAAGCATAACATCACCCTGATCTCTCCCTTCTGCCAGGATCGATCGATAAACAGTAGATTCTTGCATGAGGTCTCTCCGGGATACGCACCAGAGTTTGATTGACGATCGTGAGACTGCGATCGAAAAAACGCGAACAATTAGAAACTCCTAACACCTTGTGCCTCGCGCAATAGGTAAGCCAGCAATTAAGCTCAACGGCAGCGAGTGGAATCGCATTACTGCCGATCGTCTTTATTCTGCTGCTGCATGATTGGTTATGCTTCTGTGTTCACGAGTCTTGCGAAGTACAGTATCCTGGGGCATGGGGTTTTAGGGGAGAGGAAGCATTTGTATGCCCCCTTTTTATTCTTACCGTGTACACACAAGTTCAAATCGCTTCGTTTGCGTCGGCTTGTGCCCCCTAAATCCCCCGAAATTGGGGGACTTTGAACAAGATAAATGGCTTGACCTCTAAAACCTGGTTTCATCTCAAAGTCCACCAGAATGGGGGATTTAGGGGGCGAAAGGTTTTGGCGATGACGGATCGATCAGCTTGTGTGTACACGGTAGCTTTTTATTTCCGGCTTTTGAGCGTTTGTCTCGCATCTAATAATCATTCATGACCCATCAAGCTGTAGATTTGACCAATTGCGATCGTGAACCGATTCACATTCCAGGACTCATTCAGCCGCATGGTGTATTGTTGGTTTTGCAAGAACCTGACTTGACGATCATTCAGGTCAGCAGCAATACATTTGAGTCAATCGGTCATCCTCCTCAAGACCTATTAGGCAAACCGTTATTAGCCTTGCTTGCTCCTAAGCAGATTGCTGCTATCCGGCAATGCTTAAGCGAAGACTTTGAGCATATGAATCCGTTGGATATCGCCATCAAACGTGAAGCCAAATTGTTGCGGTTTGATGGCATTGTGCATCGCCAGAATGCTCTAATTGTTTTGGAATTGGAACCCAAACAGAAAAGCCGGAAGGCGGATTTTCTTGAGTTTTACCAGCGTGTTAAAGGCACGATTACTAAGATTCAAAAGGCTCCCACCTTGCTCGAGATGTCTGAGGCGGTGGTCAAAGAAGTGCGAAGAGTCACCGGGTTCGATCGCGTCATGGTCTACCAGTTTGACGCAGAAGGAGCCGGACGAGTGATCGCAGAAGATCGGGCAGACGCGCTGACTCCTTATCTGGGCTTACACTACCCTCCGAGTGACATTCCTAAGCAAGCAAAGCAGCTTTATACCCTCAACTGGCTGCGGTTGATTCCTGACGCTACCTATCAGCCGATCGCGTTAGTCCCGGCGCACAATCCAGTAGACGATCGCCCCACCGATTTGAGTTTATCCGTGCTGCGGAGTGTGTCTCCCCTGCATCTGGAATATCTCAGCAACATGGGAGTCAGAGCGTCGATGTCGATTTCTCTGATCCAAGATCAAAAATTGTGGGGGCTGATTGCCTGTCATCATTCAACTCCTCACTATGTGCCCTATAGTGTGCGAACGATTTGTGAGTTTGTAGGGCAGGTGATGTCGGTGGAACTGTCTAACAAGGAAGATCATGAAGACTTAGATTACAAGATGACCTTGAAGTCACTGCAAGGCAAGCTGGTCGAATCGTTGTCTCAGTCAGAACGCTTTGTAGATGGGTTGATCCAACTAGACTCAAATTTGCTTGATCTCGTCAGCGCATCAGGAGCGGCAATTTGTGCGGGAGATCAAATCATTTGTGTCGGTCAAACGCCACCAGAAGCCGAATTGCCAGCCCTGCGAGATTGGGTCAAAACCCAGATTCAGCACAACCAGTTTCAGACCCGATCGCTCGCTCAGCTTTACCCAGCCGCAGAATCTTTTAAAGCAGTTGCCAGTGGCGTGTTGGCGTTAGAAATTTCTCAATTCCATCAAAATTACATTTTCTGGTTTCGTCCAGAGGTGATTCAAACGGTGAATTGGGGCGGCAACCCTAACAAACCTGTAGAAGTCACAGACGATGGAGAAACACGGTTATCGCCGCGCAAATCGTTTGAACGATGGCAAGAAACGGTGCAGGGTTGCTCACTCCCCTGGAGAGCTTGTGAAATTGAAATTGTCACCGAACTGCGGAGCCTGATTGTGGGCGTGATTCTCAAGCAGGCGGACGATTTGGCAAAAATCAATCTAGAGCTAGAGCGCAGCAATGCTGAACTCGATTCGTTTGCCTACATTGCGTCTCATGATCTCAAAGAGCCACTGCGAGGGATTCACAATTACTCCAATTTCTTGATGGAGGATTATGCAGAAGTGTTGGATGCTGATGGGGTTGCCAAACTGAATACCGTCGTGCGTCTGACGCAGCGAATGGAAGATCTGATTAATTCACTGCTGCACTATTCTCGACTCGGACGCGCCGAACTCTCTCGCCAACCCACCAACCTAAATGAAGTGGCGCGACAAGCGATCGACACCTTAAGAATCAGCCAGCCTCAAAGCTCGATCGAGTTTCGGTTGCCTCGCTCCTTGCCGACGATTCACTGCGATCGCACCCAAATCAGCGAGTTATTCACCAACCTGCTGACCAACGCCATCAAGTACAACGACAAATCTGAGAAATGGGTGGAAATCGGCTTCACTCAATCAGGCAAGGGCGACCCTGAAGACCCGTTACTCTACACCTTTTATGTCCGCGATAATGGGATTGGCATTCTCCCGCACCATTTAGAACGAGTGTTTCAGATTTTTAAGCGGCTGCACGCTCAAGACCAGTATGGGGGCGGGACAGGGGCAGGACTGACGATCGTCCAAAAGATCGTCGAGCGACACGGTGGAAAAATTTGGGTAGAATCAGCGATCGGTGAAGGCAGCACGTTCTACTTCACGCTGGCAGCAGGAGGGCAATCATGAGCGAATCATCTGTGACCTTGATCGAGCAACCCCCGCTCTTATTGGTCATTGAAGACAGCAATGAAGATTTTGAAGCATTCCAACGCTATGTTCGTCGATCGCCGTTGACGATCCCGATTTATCGCTGCGTAGATGGCGACGAAGCGCTGGCATTTCTATATCGCACTGGTCGCTACGCTGATCCTCAAAGCGCCCCGCGTCCGGGGCTGATTTTGCTCGATCTCAACCTACCCGGAACGGACGGACGAGAAGTATTGCGAAAAATCAAACAAGATGAGACTCTAAAATTAGTTCCGGTCGTTATCTTTACGACTTCTAACAACCCCAAGGATATTGAAACCTGTTATGAACAGGGGGCTAACAGCTACATTGTCAAACCGATGGATTTTAATCGATTAAAGCGCAGTATTCAGATTTTAATCGACTATTGGTTTGATACTACGGTTCTTCCTACTGATGTAGTGGAGTCACGCCAATGAACACTCAACTTCATCGCACCATCTTGATTGTGGAAGATAGCCCAGAAGACCGCGAGATGTATCGACGATATTTGATGCGCGATCGCGACTATGCCTACACGATCGTCGAGGCGAGTCTCGGTGAAGAAGGATTGAATCTCTGGCACCAGCACCAGCCCGATGCCGTATTGCTCGATTATCGACTGCCCGACCTGGACGGGCTAGAATTTCTTGCCGCTCTGCAAACTCAGAAGTCGCAAACGCCTCTGCCGATCGTGATGGTGACGGGAGCCGGAAGCGAAACGATCGCCGTCCAGTCGATTAAAGCGGGCGCACAAGACTATCTGGTCAAGGAACAAATTACGCCGGAGGGTCTGAAGCTGGCGTTGGATGCAACGATTAAGACGGTGCAGCTTCAAGCTCAACTCCAAGAGCGCATCGATCGAGAGCGAGTGATTGCTCAGATTTCTCAGAAAGTGTCTCGATCGCTCGACTTAAACGAGATTTTGCAGACCACTGTTACAGAAGTGCGGCAATTTCTTCAGACCGATCGCGTGGTTGTGTTCCAGGTAGAGCCAGACGGTGATGGAAGGGTGGTCGCAGAATCTGTGGGCGCAGAGTGGCGATCGATTCTGTCCGACAAAATCTCTGATCCCTGTTTTGTCGAGAGCTATGTCACTCTCCAGCGTCAAGGAAGAGTGACTGTCAAAGCCGATATTTATGATGGCAGCATCGATCCGTGCCACGTCCAACTCTTAGCTGGGTTCCAAGTAAGAGCGAATCTAGTGGTGCCTATTTTGCACGACGATCAGTTTTGGGGTGTGCTGATTGCTCATCACTGCGCTGCCCCTCGTCAGTGGCGATCGTTGGAGGTTGATTTACTTCAGCAGTTGTCCACACAGGTCAGTGTTGCCATTCGACAGGCAGAGCTTTATCAGCAAGCCCAAGACGAACTCGCGGAGCGCAAACGGACAGAGGAAGTGCTGCGAAGCAGTGAAGAAAGACTGCGGCTGGGGCTACAAGCTGCCCGGATGGGAACCTGGGATTGGAATATTCCAGAAAACCGAATTATCTGGTCAGCCAACATGGAAGCCCTGTTTGGGCTGGCTCCTGGAGAATTTGATGGCTCTTATGAGCAGTTTGTGGCAAGGCTGCATCCAGATGATCGCGATCGCGTTCTAAGAGCGATCGATGCGGCAATGACCCCTGGTGCAAACTACGACATCGAATTTCGGGTGCTTTATCCAGATGGCACCATTCGGTGGGCACTGAGTCAGGGAAAAGTGTTTTACGATGCGATCGGTCAACCGATTCGGATGTCGGGCGTAGATTTAGACATCACTGAGCGCAAACAAAATGAAGCCAGTCTGCGCGACAACGAGCAGCTTCTGCGGCTGGCAATGTCGGGTGCTCAGGCTGGGTCATGGGACTGGGAAATTCCTACAGATAAGATTGTCTGGTCGGCGGAGAATTATGTCCTCTATGGACTCGACCCCGCAAACGCTTTACCCAATTACGCAGCTTGGGAGAATGCTCTCCATCCCGATGATCGAGATCGCGCGAATGCGGAGGTGCATCAAGTTTTAGAGCAACGTCTGCCAGAGTATCAGTCTGAGTTTCGGATTATCCATCCTCAACTGGGGGTTCGTTGGCTACTAGCGCTAGGGCGTATCATCTTCAACCAGCAGGGAGAGCCAGTGCGGTTGAGCGGCATTAATCTAGATATCACCGATCGCAAGCAGACTGAGGAATCTCTGCGTCAGAGTGAAGAGTTTAGAAAACGGGTGTTGGAGAGCAGTAGCGACTGCATCAAAGTCCTCGATCTTGATACACGACTCTTGTATATAAACGCAGGCGGGCTATGCCTTCTGGAGATCGACGATCTAACCCCTTACCTGAACACAGAATGGATCTGCTTTTGGCAAAACGAATCTCGGCAAGAAGTAGAAGCTGCGATCTCGGTGGCGAAGGCTGGAGAATTGGGTAGATTCCAGGGATTTTGTGCCACTGTCAAAGGCACCCCCAAATGGTGGGATGTGGTGGTTGCTCCCATTCGGAATGGTGAAGGAGAGGTCATACAACTCTTGTCCACTGCGCGAGATATCACCGATCGCAAGCAGACAGAGATAGCCTTCCAAGAGAGCGAAGAACGGCTCAGACTGGCAACCGATGCTGCACGGCTAGGCACTTTTGACTGGGACATCCCGACCCAGCAAGTCACCTGGAATCGCTTTCATCGGACATTGCTAGGCTATGCGCCCGAATTGAGCAGTTCTTTTGCAGCTTGGGAACGGCGCGTTCACCCTGATGACTTAGCTGGAGCTACAGCAGCATTGCAATTAGCACAAGATAGCAATACCGACTACAGTTGCGAATATCGAGTCATTTGGGAAGATGGTAGCCTGCATTGGCTCGCAGCATTGGGGCGGTTTTATTATGACAGTGACAATCGACCGTTGCGGATGACTGGCATTATCCAGGATATTACCGATCGCGTTCAATTTGAACGCGATCGTGAGCGTATCCTACAACAGAAACAAGCTGCCTTAGCAGAATCAGAACGAGTCAACCGCATCAAAGACGAGTTTCTAGCCATTCTCTCTCACGAATTGCGATCGCCGCTCAACCCGATTTTAGGGTGGACAAAACTGCTGCAAACTCGCAAACTCGATGAAACCAAAACGATCGCAGCGTTAGCCACGATCGAGCGAAATGCTAAAGCGCAATGTCAATTGATCGATGACCTGCTCGATATGGCGCGCGTGTTGCGCGGCAAGCTGAGTCTGAATATGGCTTCTGTCGATCTGTTATTGGTGATTGAATCCGCGATTGACACCGTGCAGACTGTTGCGATCGCCAAGTCTATTCAGATTCATCCAGTGCTCTCTGACACCAGACAAGTATCTGGAGATGCCGTTCGGCTCCAGCAAATTGTTTGGAACTTGCTCACCAACGCCGTCAAGTTCACGCCCAGCGGCGGGCGCATCGACATTCGGCTAGAGCAAATCGACAACCAGGCACAGATCACTATCACCGACACGGGCAAAGGCATCAGTCCTGACTTTCTGCCCCACATCTTTGAGTCGTTCCGCCAGGAAGATGCTTCTGTGACTCGTAAACACGGGGGGCTAGGGTTGGGCATGGCGATCGTCTATCAACTGGTCGAAGCCCACGGCGGCATCGTCACCGCCGACAGTCTTGGGGATGGAAAAGGCGCTACTTTTACGGTCAGGCTCCCCCTGCTCAACGTCACTTCAAAGAAAAATCAATCTAGCCCATCGCGAGAGCAAAACCTGGATCTAACCAGCATCCGCGTGCTGGTAATCGACGACGAGCCAGACAGCCGCGAACTTCTTGCGGTGATGCTGACCCAGGCTAGAGCCGAAGTGATGTCCGTCGCCTCTGCCGCCGAATTTCTCGCTGCTCTAGAGTCATTTCAGCCCGATGTAGCGGTGAGTGATATTGGAATGCCAGAGGTCGATGGCTATACGTTGCTTAGACAGGTGCGGTCTCTGTCACTAGAGCAAGGAGGGCAGGTTCCGGCGATCGCTCTCACTGCCTACGCTGGCGAAATCGATCGACAACACGCGATCGCGGCAGGCTTTCAGACACACATTGCCAAGCCGATCGAACCTGATCAGTTGGTGACGGCGATCGTGAGTCTACTGAGTGGGCGATCGCGATCTTGACTTACAAAAGACTCTCAGACAGCCTAACTCTAAAGACTGACGAACCAGATCTCAGCTACTGCCTCCATCAATAACTTGAAGCAGCCCAACGCCCGCGCTCACCGGACTTAGATGCCCTTTGCAACACAGCCATATTCGTAGTTCTGGTGCCGCGCAGTTGTTACTTGCAGACCCTTGGAACGAGCATTTGCTACAACCTCTTTCGCTTTCGCAGTAATTGGAGCCTTGACATTTGTAACTTATCGCATTACAGTGAAACTGTAACCTATAAAGTTACAAAAATTACGTTCATTCCACAAGATTACAATATTGTAGACCAAGATTTAATATGAAATATAGGAGAACTATATTGAATGATACAAACTTTTAGAAATAAGGCATTAGAAAGGTTATTAAGAGAAGGTAATGTAAAAGGTATACCCAAAGAGTTAGAAAAAAGAATAAGAGTAAGACTTGAAGTATAGATTCCACGACAGATATAGATGACCTTAGAATACCGGGATATGATTTACACCAGCTTAAAGGTGATAGAAGAGAAACTTGGTCAATAAAGGTATCAGGTAACTGGCGCACTACTTTCAAATTTAGAGATAACGACGCATACGATTTAAATCTTGAAGATTATCACTGACTATAGAAACTAAAGAGTTCTACTTCAATTAGGAAAATGATCTATGAAAGACTTACAAGATATTGTTAATGGGAGGCAAATAAGACCGGTGCATCCTGGCGAGGTCATTTCAGATGTGCTTGAAGATCTTGAAATGACTCAAACAAGCTTTGCTGAATTTCTCGGTGTATCCCGGCGCACTGTTAATGAAATTATTCAAGGTCGAAGACCCATCACGGTAGACATGGCAATTCGTATTGGGAAAACATTAGGGAATGGACCTCAAATTTGGCTCAATCTTCAGCAAAAAGTTGACATTTGGGATGCAATACAAGCGCATAGAGAAGAATACAATAAACTGCCAGCAATCGCAAAACAGGACATATCAATCCTAGATTGATAGCTAAGGAGTCTTTCAAAAATAACTTGAGCAACTTTCAAAACACATTGGCTTACTGCAAGACTTACCAGGGTTGGACAATAAAGTTTAGATTTGTAAGGCTCCTAAGTTCAAACTGCATTCTGCTGAAGATTTGATAGATAAACTTAAAACACTGCCTTAACAAAAATTCAAGCAGCCCAACGTTGCCCATCACCCGCCGCTAGCAAC
>JBBRMC010000078.1:0-10263 GCA_038231055.1 Leptolyngbyales cyanobacterium | reverse complement strand
GACAATAGGAGCGAAGCTCGATCGCTGAATTTACCCGTCTACTAAAAGCCGATGGCGAGATTTGAACTCGCGACCTATCGATTACGAATCGATTGCTCTACCACTGAGCCACATCGGCAACACGATTAGTAAGTATAGCAGGATTGCTGATCCTCTGCCATATAACTTGTTCGATCGTAGACCGATTCTCTTGACTAAGCCCGATCGCTGCAAACTCATGTCACGATGATCTTAGACCTAGCGCCTTTAAACTTATGACCGACTCCAAACCTAAGCGTTTAACCCTCAAACAAACCGATCCCGAAAAATATGCTCATTTAAGAGCAGAAGCAAAGGCTCCCTATCGCGGATTGAGGAAGTTTATTTACGGGACATTTGGAGCATCAGGCGCGATCGGAGCGGCGGTTTTCTTGGCTCAAGTCTTAGCGGGTCGTGATGTCGAAGCGGCACTTCCAAATTTAGCCATTCAGATTGGGGTGATTGCCCTAATGGTTTGGCTCTTTCGGATCGACAAAGCAGGTCAGAAATCTTAAGAACAACCAGAATCGACGAACTATAAAGATCTAAAGGTCAGCCGTTGCCTAAGCAGTTAGATGCAGCCGATAACGTTTACGCGATCGGCTGCACTCATCTATTAAACCTTTACAGCTACCATCTTTCTAACAGCTTCAATGATCTGCTGAGGTTGCACGATCGTGAGATTTTCCAGTGCGCCATTATAAGGGGTAGGAATATCTTGAGACGACAGCCGCAACACTGGAGCATCCAGTTCATCAAAGAGACGATCGCTAATCGAAGCCACAATCTCAGCACCGATGCCGCCCGTTCTCATACATTCTTCGACGACAATGACGCGATGAGTCTTGCAGATTGATGCCCCGATCGTCTCAAAATCGAGTGGCTTAAGTGACAGAAGATCGATCACTTCTGGGTCGTAGCCTTCTTTCTCTAATGTTTTGACGGCTTGCATAACGTGGTGACGCATCCGAGAGTAAGTCAAGATCGTTACATCTTCGCCTTTGCGAACCACTTCTGCCTTGTCGAGCGGCAACACATATTCACCGTCTGGCAGATTTTCTTTGAGGTTGTAGAGCAGAACGTGCTCAAAGAACAGAACCGGGTTATCGTCTCGAATGGCTGCTTTGAGAAGCCCCTTAGCGTTATAAGGAGTTGAACAGGCAACAATTTTTAAGCCAGGAACCGCCTGAAAATAGGCTTCTAAACGCTGAGAGTGTTCAGCACCTAACTGTCGTCCGACCCCACCCGGACCGCGAATCACCATCGGAATCTTGAAGTTTCCACCCGATGTATAACGCAGCATTCCAGCATTGTTGGCAATTTGATTAAACGCCAGCAATAAAAAGCCCATATTCATGCCTTCAATGATCGGGCGCAACCCAGTCATTGCGGCTCCGACTGCCATGCCTGTGAAACTGTTTTCAGCGATCGGGGTATCTAAAAGCCGCAGATCACCATATTTTTTATAGAGATCTTTAGTGACTTTATAAGAGCCGCCATAGTGACCAACATCCTCCCCCATCACCATTACAGTAGCGTCACGCGCCATTTCTTCGTCAATGGCTTCTCGAAGGGCGTTAAAGAATAGGGTTTCTGCCATTGCTTCCTCTAATCGTTGCAGCAAACTATCTATTTTAGAGGACGTTGAGCGATCGCGAAAGTCCATGACCAGAGCAAGCAAAAAAACGGGGACGCAAAACTTCTTTAAGAAGTGTTCACGCTCCCGTCTGAATCCCGTTTAGTTTGGCAAGTCAGATATTCGGTTTAGTCCATCATGGGGTCTCATCGCGGTCAATCTCGATCTGTCTTGGAGGAATCTTGACGATCGGATGGTTTGCACTATCTTTATCACCATCTCTCAAGGCATCGGTTGCTTGCTTGAGTAAGTCTCTCAACAAACTGCGAACCTGCCGTTCTCGCTTCGCCAAAGCACTTCCAGCTTCGCCAAGTTTGTCTTCTAGCTCGGTGACTTTTTGGTCTGCCTGCTCTTTAGCGACTTCTGCTTGGGGGCGAGCTTGCTGATACCAAGTTTTGGCATCCTCTAGATGGTCTTGGGCACGATCGTAATAAGACTCACTGCGAGCCGCCAAGTTTGCTCTCAAAATTGCTGCTTGGGTTTGAAGTTGAGCGTAGCGTTTTCTCAACAAAGCCACTTCCTCACTGTTGCGAATGGTTTCGATCGTCTGCTCGATCTGTTCTCTGACTTCGGCTGACATATTTTGACTAGCTTCTTTCAGCCCTTCTAAACCTTCTTCAACATCCTGGTCGAGTTGGTTTTCTTCTTCATCAAGTTGAGCCTGAAGGCGCTTGATCTCTGCCTCGGTTTCGCTAATTTTGGCTTGCCGTGATCGACTGATGCCCTCGATCACGCCTTCAACTGAAGCTGTCACATCATCTCTAAGGTGTTCACCACTTTCTTGAACACCCGAAATTGCCGACGTAAACGCATCTTTGACCAGCGATCGCAGCTCACTAGAACCCGTTTTTAACTCTGATGCAACTTGAGAAACCGCCGACTGCACAATTTCACGAATGCGATCGGTGCGAAGCTGTCCGACTTCTTTTGCTTGCTTTAAATCGGTTGAAATTTTCTCTTTGACGGGATCAGACATGATTAACTCCAATAAAATTTAGGGTGCAACTACTTTGGATGCTTGCTAATCTGATTTTAGCTATAGTTCTTATCTCAAGTTTGCTAGAAATAGCTAAGATTTACCTCTCTCTTTGGGTCAAAAAAGAAGCCAATAAAAATCGGTTCCCAATCAATGTTGGAAACCGACTAAAGAGTAAGTGGCGTTGAGATGAACAGAACGCGTTAAGAAAAAACAGAACTATCTGAGTTGGGAAAACAGAATTAATCTCCAATCTTGTAGTGCGAACATCAAGTCTAGGGAAGCAAGATGCTCACACTACAGATATTTAATTTTGTTCACGGACTCATCAACAGCTTTCAGTTAAAACTGAAGTCCAACTCCAGCGCTGCCACTTAATGAGCCAGCCCCGCTTCCTTGGTAGGCGTTAATGCCATACTTCAGGTCACTGTAGACAACAACTCCTTTTGCAACTTGAGACTCTACCCCAGCGGTCAACACGGCTGAATCTTTGTTGCCAACTTGAGAAGATTGATTGTTGTTTTGCACAAAGGAGTAACCAGGACCGACATAGATGTTTGTTTTGCTGTTAAGTGGCAAATCGTAGGTCAAGCTAGGAATCACAGCACTATTGTCTCCTGTGAATACGACCGATCCTCTAACAGAAACGGGTGCGCCAGGAACTGCAAAACGACCTTGGACGTTGCCACCGAACACAGCCGCGTCATTATCGCGTCCACCATTGGTGAATCCGCCCGTCAAACCTGCACCGACATAACTTCCATCAAAGCGGACAGGCTCGGCAGATGCAGACCCGGCACCTAAGAAGGCGGGAGCTAGAACGAGTGCAGAAAGAATAGAGAGGGTTGAGAGAGATTTAAGAGAGAGTTTCATTTTCGGTTCTCTGAGTACTTGGTTTTTTGATAGTTCTCTTACGTCTAAGTCGTAAGAATGGGTTAGTTTGTTCCTAAGAGTTCTACTGATTTCTAACGAGTTTAGGGCTTATTAATAAGTCTTAAAAGCTCTGATTCTGTGAGTAGAAATCTCCGAATTCTCGTTGAGGAACTTAGAGTTATTGATACCGTGGGTAAATCAAATTCTCTATATTTCAGTTGTAATCTGTGAATTTGAAAGTGTGAATTAAGGGTGGTCTGTTTGCGAAGTGTCATACAAAATTGGATGCGACAATAGTCTTTAGTTAACTATAAAAGCTTCATTTTCTGTTAGTAGAAATTGCTAAGACAATGCCATCAATTTATGCTTTTTAACAATAAAAATTGATGTACTCTTTTGTTTATGGAGGCTCGGTGAATCTTCTGGATGCGGTGCTGATCCACACCAGATTTCCTTCACGATCGTGGCGGAATCGTAAGAGTCACGGTTGATCGAATTGACGTTTCCGCCTAAGTGCAGAGAGGCTTCAATACGTCTTCAGTAGACTGAGTGCTGATTCCTGAAGAGTCTAGAGCTACTCTTTTCAGCCAACCATCGTGCTCACTTTCTATTAGATGATTTTGCACGGAGTTTTGTTTCCCAGTTTCGCTCAAATTGCTTTACTCGATCGTGCAAACACAATAACGATCGCGCCCTTCTGCCTTTGCTTGATAGAGCGCTTTATCGGCTGCCATAATCAACTTCTCAGGACTACTGACTTGACTCGGTATCGTGGTCACTACCCCTAAACTAACGGTCACGATCGGAGTCACTTGGGAATGAATATGAGCAACCTCTAACCCCTTAATGCCCATTTGAATATCCTGAGCCACCTGAATCGCTCCATCCTGGTCAGTATTAGGCAAAATTACGGCAAATTCTTCACCCCCGTAGCGGGCAGGAAGGTCGATCGCCCGTTTTGCCGCCTTTTGAATAATTTGAGCCACTTGCCGCAGACAATCGTCGCCTGCTTGATGCCCATAGGTATCGTTATAAGACTTGAAAAAGTCAATGTCGCACAAAATCAGGGAGAGAGGCAATTGCTCTCGCATCATGCGCTGCCATTCATCATCTAAATATTCATCAAAGCGGCGACGGTTTGCGACTTGGGTTAAGCCATCCACTGTAGCAAGGCGCTGAAGCTCAAAGTTAGCTTGTTCAAGCTGCTGATAAAGCCTAACTTGCTGAATCAATCGGCGGACTCGCTGCCGCAGCACTGCCCAGTGAATCGGTTTTGTAATGTAGTCAACCGCGCCAGATGCAAATGCTTGATCTACCGAGTCTTGGTCTTCAAGCCCTGTGATGATCAAGACTGGAGTTCGGGTGGGGTTTTGCAGTTGTTGAATGCGCTTACAGCAAGCAAAGCCGTCCATCAGGGGCATGATTGCATCGAGCAACACGACATCGGGCTGCAAGCGAGAAAAAATTGCCACACAACTCTCGCCATCGATCGCTTCTACCACCTCATAGCCTTCTTGTTCCATTGCTTGACGCAAACCCATACGAGTGGTTTTATCATCGTCTGCAATTAAGATCAGAGGTGGAGTATGAAGGGGCATTATCTCTGACATTGCTGGATTTCCGTTTGAAGCGAGGCTTTAACGCGATCGTATTCCGCCTCCAGTTGGCGTACTTTTGAGGCAATATTGTCTAGATTTCCCATTTGAGCCATTTTCTCTAACTCTTGACAACACTCAGATAGATAGGTTGCGCCCAACACAACGCTGGTTGACTTGAGAATATGCGTGGTTTGCTGAAGCGCAAGTAAGTCTCCAACCTGAGCGGATGATTGAATAGTTTGAATGAGTTCTAAGGCATTGGTTAGATAACTGCGAATAATTTCTATAATTAACGTGCCATTATCTCCTGATAATCTCTGAATGTCTCGCAGTGCATTTGCACTAATGGCAGTTTGAATGGAAATAGAAGCGGCAACCTGAGCCGTGCTTTCATAATTGGTATCCTTCATAGGCAGATTAGACGAAACAGAGTCTTGGCTTATGGGTTGGCACTTGCTAAGAGCACGCGACAATGACTCGATCCGAATTGGCTTACTGAGATAATCACTCATTCCAGCGTTGAGGCAGTCTTGGCGATCGCCCTCCATTGCATTTGCAGTCATCGCAATCACTTGAGGACGGTTGCTGACGTGCCATTCGTGGCAGATGCGCTCTGTAGCCGTTAATCCGTCCATTTCTGGCATTTGTACATCCATCAGCACCACGTCATAAGTTTGACGATGCAGCGCCTCCAGCACTTCTAACCCATTTCCAGCAAGGTCAGCCCGATACCCCAATCGCTGAAGGAGGTGCAGCGCTACTTTTTGGTTGACCACATTATCTTCTGCTAAGAGAATCCGTAGGGACTGAGGCTCAGCGGTGACGGAGAGATGACCAGCAGAACTCGATGATTCTGAGCACGAGAGAGCGGGACGATCAACCGCGAATGCCCGATTCGTCAGTGAGAGATCGTGAGGCAAATTACCCACCATCGTTTCAACATTCTCAGCACCGGGACTGGTCACGATCGTGAAGCAAAAGATTGAACCCGGACGAGATTCTGCACTCGCGGCGCGTAGTCCGCTCAACTTGCGGTAGTCAGAAGGACAGTCCCCGCCAATCTGACCGTGGCTCTCAACCCACATCCGTCCACCCATTAATTCGCTCAGGCGTTTACTGATCGCTAGCCCCAGCCCGGTGCCGCCATATTGTCGGCTCGTTGAAGAATCAACTTGGCTAAAGGATTTAAACAGTCGTTCCATACGATCGGGCGGAATGCCAATTCCAGTGTCTTCTACAGCAAACTGCAATTCATAGGTAGGAGTCTGAAGTTTAGACTTTGAAGGGTGAGCTTTAGAATCAGATCCTTTATCGGGCAGCCGCCGCGCATTGACTTGAATGGCAATCTGCCCCGCGTCGGTAAATTTGATGGCATTGCTGAGGAGATTGACCAACACTTGTCGCAGCCGAGTTACGTCTCCTAAAATCACAGAGGGAACTTGGGGAGACACTTGATAAGACAACTGCAAATTTTTCTCGGCAGCTTTAGCGACTAAAAGGTCGATCGATTCCCCAATGCAGGCTTGAAGATTGAAGGACTGCTGTTCTAACTCTAGTTTGCCCGACTCAATTTTTGAGAAGTCTAGAATTTCGTTAATGATCGTTAGCAACGTGTCGCCACTGGTACGAATCGTCTCGATAAAGTCGCGCTGCTGATGAGTTAGGTTCATATCTAGCAGCAAGCCCGTTAGCCCAATCACGGCATTCATCGGAGTGCGAATCTCGTGGCTCATCGTTGCCAAAAACTCACTTTTAGCGCGGTTTGCCGATTCTGCAAGTCGCTTGGCTTTCTCAAGCGCAAAGTTCTGCTCGGTGAGTTTCTCTCGTTGCAGCGTTTCTTGCGTGAGCAATCGGGCTTGAGCCAGGGCAATGCCCACTTGATCTGCCACCGCTTCTAATAGTTCAATTTCGTCTTCGCTCCACGATCGCAGCTCGGCACACTGATGCAAGCCAATCACGCCGTTGGGTTCACCCTGATACGAAGTGCGAACCGTCAGCATTGACTTGAGACGAAGCTGTTGACAAAGACTGGCGACGGGTGTGAGCAGTGGATCGGTATTGACATCGGGGGATGCGATCGCTCGATCGTGCGCCAATAGTGCTTCGGTATAGGGATTGCCGCTAATCGGTATTTCGGCATCTGACACCGACTCACAACCCGGCTCTAAATACTCGGCGACACACGGAATCTGGGGAAAAAAGGCTCCTAGTTGAGATAGCTCAAACCCAGATAGAAGAGCATCTTCAGGGGTAATCACATAGGCGTGAATCAGACAGCGATTTACCCGGAATGCCCGCCCAACCTGAGTGGCAGTGGTTTGCACAATCTGCTGACTGTCTAAACTTTGACGAATCTCTTGAGTAATTTGCTTGAGTAAAAGTGTGCGCTGAAATTGTCGCTGTAGAGCATCTTCAGTCCGTTTGCGCTCGGTCGTATCAGTCTGCACTCCAATATAGTGAGTCAATCGCCCCTCAGAGTCTCGCACAGGGGAAATGGACAGCTCATTCCAGAACAGTCTGCCGTCTTTACGATAGTTTCGCAGGTTCACCACGCAATCTGCTCCCGCTTTAATCGCACTACGCAGGTGTTCGAGAGCAGGCTGATTGGCTTCAGGTCCTTCGAGAAAACGTCCGTTTTTGCCTAACACTTCATCTGCGGTATAGCCCGTCATCCGCTCAAACCCTGGGTTGACATAGATCATCGGATTGTCGGACAACCGTGCATCGGTGATGATGATGCCGTTGCTGCTAGCACTAATTGCACGCTCAAGCAGCCTGAGCCGAATTTCAGATTGTTTTGCCTCAGTGATGTCTCGACAGACGCAAATAAATCCGTCTTCGGTCAGTGTCAGTGAGACTTCTTCAAAGAAGGTGCTGCCATCTTGACGCTTAGCGATCGCTTCACCCCGCCACTGTCCATTTTGCCTTAAATAGGGAATAACGTCGCATTCTAATCGAGAAATCTCGTCACTGTAATACAGCTCATGCCAAAACCTACCCACTAAGTCTTGACTGCTGCTATACCCAAACAGCCGCGCTAGAGCGTCGTTGACGTAGAGAAAGGTTCCGTGACCATCAAAAATAGCAATGCCATCCATTGCTGCTTCGACCGCGACTGATTGACGACGCAAGGCTTCGGCGTGTTCACACGGAGGAGAAGCACCGGGTAAATAGGTGAGAAAGCTAGCCTCTGACCGAGATTGTCGGGGTCTTGAGCGACGGATGAGTGTCCAAAAAACGATGAAGTTGCAAATCGCAGCGATCGCGTTTGCAGTCAGAAAAGCCCATTCAACATTTACTGAAAGCATTCGACGGTGATCTCATTGACAACTGGACAGGAACTCTAAGTCTCTACCCCATTTTTCCACACAGTTAAAGATGATCAAGGGGATAAGTAACTTGGTAGCTAACTTTTCTGAGTTTAATCAACGTCCAACCGGGCGAATTTTTGTGATGACTTATTAGTTATAGTGCAGTGCCTACAGATCAGTATCCGCTAAACCTTTGTTAACCTTTTGTTTCAATGACTAAGTGAGGAAGTCCTTCAAGTTTTTCGCTCGGTGCTGCTTCTTCTAAGATCGGCACAAAGATCGTCAATCCCGCCGGGATGCACTCAATCTCAATAGGGGTTGTGCCAATCATTTCCCCATCTACCACAACTTTTTGAGGAGGAACGGTGCTGATTTTAAACTGCTTTGCCCGCAGATAGCCAATATCATCTCGATCGGTGGGGTTGCCCGACAAGGCAGACTGAAATAGGTGGTAGGTCGCTGCAAGCGCTCCCGCTTTGGTTGCAGGAGCCACGATCGTTAGGTCTAAAAGCCCATCGTCAGTAACTAACCCAGCCGGACCTTGAGCCAAAACAGACGTAGGAGGAGCCGCATTTGCCACCGTTAACGCACACGCCTCAACAGAAATAATTCTGTCTTCAGTCTCAATTTCTGCGTCAAACCGCTTCATGTTTCTTAATGCCTGAAAGCCTGCCAGAACGTATGCCATCATTCCAAACCGATTCTTTGCTTCTCGATCGGCTAACTCGACTGCCTCTGCTTCAAACCCGATTCCTGCTAAGAGAACCATTGGCTGATGATTGCAAGACGCAGCATCGACGGTCTTAGTGTGTCCGTTTAAGATCGTTTCGCAGGCAGCCTCGATCGTAGTCGGAATGCCCAAAGCGTTAGCGAAAGCATTAGCGGTTCCTCTGGCAATCACACCTAAGGGAATTCCAGTGCCAATTAGGGCGTTAGCTGCCGCCGACAGAGTGCCATCTCCACCCGATGCAATCACAGCATCCACTCCATTCTCAACTGCCTGCCGCGCCAGTTCATCTGCACCCACTTCTTCCGTGGTTTGAACGACTTCTAGATTAATATCAGCGAGTAGCGATCGGATTTGCTCTAGATCGAGGGTGGGGTCAGTGTGACCAGCAACGGGATTAAAGATCAAGCGGGCGGAACGAAGCATAACGTCTATTAACCTGCTGCTACGGTTGTATCTTTCTTGATAACACTGCTTTTGAGGCAAAATCTCTGACTCACGGGAGATTTCGACAGTTTTTCGCGTCTATCTTGATCTGTAAATGACACAATAAGTAGATAAATCTAATACAAAGAGCAGACCACTCATCTGCCCTTGCTCCAATCCTCTCCCGCGATCGAGAGAGCCAAACGTCCGACTCCCCTTCTCATTAATTGCGTCCACCTCCTCAGCTAAGGAGTGTAAGAGTTGCCATGCCAGATCCTTTGATGTATCAAGAAGACCATTTTGTGGTGTTAGAAACTGGTCAGGCAGAACAGTTTTTGACGGCAGCCGAGATGCTAGAAAAGCTTCGATCGGTCTTGTCACAGCGTCAAGACAATCTGCCTAGAGATTTGCAATCTCTGCCGACCATTCAAGACCAGGCAAAATATTTGCTCGATACTGCCTGTGACCTAGACATCGGAGCTGGAGAATATCTTCAGTGGTATGCAGTGAGGCTAGAAAAATAAATGTTGCTCTGTCTTCTAGTCAGTTCAACACCCCAGTTGGTCATTCTGCCTTTTCAGGAGTTGCAATGAGCGCCACTTCGACCCGATCGGGTTCTGGGTTATTTAACTCAACTTTCACATTGGGACCAAAGAAGGTCGTCATCTTTTCCTGTTTTGTCTTCCACGTTTCAAAGG
>JBBRMC010000077.1:0-10318 GCA_038231055.1 Leptolyngbyales cyanobacterium | reverse complement strand
ACGACCTTTGCGAATGGGTGTCCCGCATGGATAAGTGGCAACAGGCTCCTTCGACGCTGACCCTACTGAACCTGGCTCTACGACAGGATGTGAAGGCTGTAGTTTAGCGGCTTCGTAGTCTGCCTTGAGTTTTGCCAGCAGTTGATCTCGTCGATCGTAAAGCCGCTTTAACGGACGAGGCTCACACTGGTTAATTACGTAGGCAGTCAGAATCGGCAGCGCAATCGTGCTGTCGGTGTAACAGACGACCGTATTTGGCAGTTCTTCGGGGTCAACCTTACCCCAACTCACCGCTTCGTTAGGAGTTGCCCCCGATAGCCCACCCGTATCAGGTCGAGCATCCGTGACTTGAATAAAGTAGTCATGTCCCCGCTCTTCTAACCCAAGAACTTCGTGCAGTTGCGGTTGAGTTTGCAGCAAGAAATTTTTCGGACTGCCGCCTCCAATAATCAGCGCGGCACTCTTGCCTTCTACATCCGCAATATTGGACTCGCGTGCAGAGTACACGATCGCAGCCGTTTCGTTGACATCCAGCATCGGGTCAATGACCAACTTTGAGCCTTCTAATGCCATTGCTGCCACATTCATTCCGATCGAGCTATCTCCCGGCGACGACGTGTAAATAGGAACGCCACACTCATAAGCTGTAGACAGCAGAGAAGGATGCTTTACTCCCACTTGCCGCTCCGCTTCCTGCACATACTTGCCGAGCAGATAATGAAACTCAGCCGTGCCCATCCGCTTCTGAAACGGTTCTGCTGTGAGAATCTGCCGAATGAACGCATCCGTTCCCAAAAGCACATCGTAATCAAAGACGATATCGTAAATGCGAATGCGACCTTCTTGCCGCAGCTTCACATCATCTAAAAACGGACTGCTGGCGTAGAGTTCCAGTCCTAGCCCGTAGTGCATATCGTGGTAGAGGTTAGCACCTGTGCTGATGATCCAATCAACAAATCCGTTTCGCATCAGAGGTGCCAATACCGAAACGCCTAACCCTGCTGGGGTCATTGCTCCTGACAAGCTGAGTCCTACCGTGACACCTTCTTGCATCACCTCACGGCTGAGGAGGTGACAAATCTCTCGCAGCCGCGCCGAGTTATAAGCTGTGAAGTAACCGTCAATCAGGTCAACAACACTGATCTCAGAAGGCATGGGGGAGGGTGTGATCTTTTGACTGAGAAGTTTGGACATTCTTTTACTCCAAAAGGGTTAGAAAGCATAAAGTGAGAGCTAAACAATGCGAAACAGCCCGTCACCGGACTGAAAATGATTGCACCAACGTCGCTGGGATACAGCAGAAACTTCAAACCCTCATCCAGTTTAGGAAATGAGGACACGAGCCTAGATCATCACTCAGCAGTGCTAAGCAACCCTTAAAGACTGAGAACCTGTTAGCGTTAGACGCAACAGAGCAGTTCAGTCATCAGTTTAGAAAATTCTCCTAAAAGAGAACTTGACCGATCCAGTTCGAGTGATCGTTAAGAGCCACCCTAGTTTCTGAAACTAGAGCCAATAACAAGCAGACGCGAACCTTGAGTTACAGATCGGTCAGTTCATACTGGGAGCTTCACAGCGATCGACCCATGAGAGTGCAGGGTCGCATTGCCGCTTCCGCTTTAACTTCATTTCGAGATACCACAAAGGTCGCCAAGGGTACCCAGTCAAAGAGAAAAATTTCAACGCTCTTTACGCAACCTTTCAAACACGAACGCTTCCATACTATCACCTTATCTAAAAGACGATTATCGCCCAAAATACTTAGACTTCTCTATTTATCTGCATGAAGTGATGCATCTCTGTTGGTAGGCTAGAAGCAGTATTTTGCATTCTTCTGCTCACATTGGTATCTTATGACCCTCGAATCTCAGCTTGATTCAAACTCAGAGTTGGCTCCCTCTGCTTCCGCTATTGAAAGCTCATTGGAGGCAGACCAGCACCGCAAGAAAATGCAGCGACGCAAGGAAGTGCAGGATCAGCGTCTCGCAACCATGACCTCTGAGAAAGGACTGGTCATCGTTCATACGGGCAATGGTAAAGGCAAAACAACGGCTGCTTTGGGGATGGTGCTGAGATCGCTAGGTCATGGCTACAAAGTCGCGATCGTGCAATTTATCAAAGGAGCTTGGGAACCCGCAGAAAAAGCTGCCTTTGAGCACTGGGGCGACCAGCTTGAATTTCACGCCTTGGGCGAAGGCTTTACTTGGGAGACTCAAGATCGCGATCGTGATATTCTCAAAGCAACCCAAGCGTGGGAGGCGGCACTGACATTTATCAAAGACCCCGCCTTTAAGCTGGTGCTGCTGGATGAGATTAATATTGCGCTTAAACTGGGTTATCTAGAGATTGAAGATGTCATTGCTGGGTTATCTGAGAAGACAGAAGACTCGCACGTCATTTTGACAGGTCGCGGTGCGCTTCCAGCCCTTCTTGAACGAGCAGATCTTGTAACCGAGATGACTTTGGTTAAGCACCCATTCAGAGAGCAAGGGGTCAAAGCACAGCCAGGAATCGAGTTTTAAGAACCCAAGCTCGATAATCTATATCCCGCTAGCTGAAACGGTTAATCGCCTCACAGGTTCTTGTGCGAAATAACGGTGGGAGTTAGCTTTTATTGAAGGTTATTCAGTAATAGTTCGGACGCAATAGCAATGATGGCTGTATAAATTTAGACTTAAGCTCTAATCGATCGTGCAAATCACTTCGATGCCCTAATCCTGATCTCAGCTCAAATTCTATTCTGGCTTAATCTTTAGCCAGAATTTGGGAATACTACAGACTCTAATCCCAGTCGAACCTGTTATTAGTCACAGAGAGTTCAGCTATGCCTACCGACAATAATTCTTTTGCTACGGCTACCACAATCACCAACTTGGTTGGGACATCACCTTTTACAGGACTACTCAATGCAAGCGACAAAACCGATTTCTACAAATTTACGCTCAATGGTAGCAGCAGCATAAGCGTTAAGCTAACTGACCTCACAGGCAATGCACGGCTCCGTCTCTTTAATAACAGTCAAACTGATGTCACCCCAAGTACTACAAGCACTCCTAAACAGCTTTCAGAAGCGCTCTCAACTAGTCTAATTACGGGAACCTATTATATTCAGGTAGACTTAGACCCGAGTGACACTGCCGCTACAGATGCCAACTACAAGCTCACCCTCTCGGTCAGCACTGATGCAATTCTTAGCAATCTGGTTTGGCGCAATAAAGCAACAGGGGCTTTCTCGGTTGTGCAGACAGATGGCAAAACGGTACAGTCCAACAGCGTGATTACCTTTAATGGTAACCCTGTCAGTCTCCCAACCACCGATTGGTCAAGTCAGTTTGCTGACTTTAACGGTGATGGGGAAGACGATATTCTGTGGCGAAACCAGAAAGATGGCACGGTCGCGATTTGGTTAATGAAAGGCGACACGATTCTGCAAGCGACAACATCTCCCTATAAAGTCTTTGCAGATTGGCAGGCAACTCTAGGAGATTTTAACAACGACAACCGCGCCGACATCTTTTGGCGTAATAAACAGGGAGGTTTAACGGGTATTTGGTTAACCAATAGCGCCGGTTCGGGGTTCGACACGCTTGCACTGCTTCCTGGGGTTCCTAGTGATTGGGACCCCGCTTTAGGCGACTTTAACAAAGACGGGAAAAAAGATATTCTCTGGCGCAACTCCAAGTCTAGTGAAGTGGCAGTTTGGCTGATGAACGGCGCTCAAATTATTACCGGCGGGGCGGCACCCTTGCCAAGTGTTTCGAGCGCGTGGAAGTCTCAGTTAGGGGACTTTAACAAAGATGGAAGAACAGATATTTTCTGGCGCAATACGCAGACAGGTGAAGCAGCAGTTTGGCTGATGAACGGCACTCAAATTATTACAGGAGGTGCGGCATTCCTGCCAAGTGTGCCGATCGAGTGGACAGCTCAAGTGGGCGACTTTGATGGCAACAAAGCAGATGACCTTCTCTGGCGTAACAATCGGACGGGTGAATTAGCCGTTTGGCTGTTGAATGGCACCCAGATTGCCACGGGAGGAGCAGCGTTGCTGCCTTATACCCTTCCATCTAGGTTTAATATTGAGAAACTGGTTGACTTTAACAATGACGGTAAGGCTGATCTTCTCTTGCGAGACCCTGCATCTGGTGAGGTCGCAGTTTGGCTTTTAAACGGCACAAGCCTCTTAGATGCAGCGTTTCTGCCCTCGCGCTCTAGCAGCGACCAACTTGATGGCATTGAGCGCCGCCAGTTTGTGTCTACGATTCAGAGTATTGGTGGTAGCACAGAGTTATCTGCTTTCAACATCGGTACCCTAAATGCGGCTGGAGTTTATGCTGACTCGATCAGTTCTAATGCACCTGATTACTTCAAATTCAAGCTTGCCCTCAAGTCCACTTTAGTTCTGTCTACCACAGACTCAACAGGTCAACCGCTTAATTCAGTGAAGTTAGATCTTTATAAAGCAGGTGTCAGCGGCGCTCCTTCGACTCTTGTGACTTATACAGGGCAAATATTAGATCCTGGAGACTACTACATCAAAGCCTCTACTGATTTCGATGACATCAACTACCGATTAAACATTGAAGGCAAACCACAATTTACGGATCTCGCTGGCAACGCTTTCACAACCAGTCAGTCTTCAATTATCCTGACTTCTGGAGAAGCTAACAACACTGATCCGGTGACTACTATATCGGTCAACTACAGCGCTAAGAATGATGGAACGATCGCTGCCAATGGGGTCAAAGTTGCGTTCTATATTTCAAGGGATCAAGTCCTCGATCGGGCATCTGATTTTCTAATCACTAGCACCACTGTCAATCTTCCGGCAGGTCAGTCTAGTGCATCACAGGCTTTAAGCCTAAACCTACCCTCCTGGAAAAACAATTTCTGGAGTGTGGATGGAACTTACTACCTGCTCGCGTTGGTTGACTCAGACGATGCGGTTGCAGAAACAAACGAAGCTAACAACGTCAGCGTTTTGAATATTGACGTACTACAGATCCCTACTACTAATTTGAGAGGTAAGAGTCTGACCGTCAGTGGAACAACCTTTGCCCCTACAGGAACGGTGAATGCAACGTTTGTGGCCGAAAACAACGGTTTCAAAGCCGAATCCAACGGGAGTGAGGTTGGCTTTTATCTGTCTACAACTCCTGTCTTCAATAAGACTGACACGTCTGCTTGGGCATTTACCCCGAAAGCCCTTAGTCCCATCGCGTCTAAGAGTGACTCAGGTTCCCAGAGCGTCAGTTTGACGCTTCCTCCTAAAGGTTGGGCTGGTTGGGCAAGTTTGTCTGGGACGCAGAAGTTCTACATTGGCATGATTCAAAACAATGACGGCGCTGTGAATGACGTTGACCAAACTGACAACCAAAACCGGGGTCAAGGCATTGACTGGGTAGAGATTATGGTGAACGTATAAGTAATCTCGTTCAATTAACCTGAAGGGGGAGGAGCATTGCTTCCTCTCCCTTTTTTTGTTTATTCCTCTAAGACAGCGGGGATTGAGCACTGAGTCGAGATTTCTTGAGTCTTTGGATAAAAGCTCAATAGCCGTAAAAGATATTCACCGTCAAAGCTTCTGGGATCGATGCGTTGACGAGATCGATCGACGGCTCGGTGAGTAGTAATTCGCGCTTCGGGCACACCCGTCTTTGCTACTAGCCATGCCAGCGACTGATATTGTGCCCGTGTGTAACCACTGTGCCGAGTGGCGTTGTTACGTCCGTCAGGCGGAGTGACTAGGGAAATGTGGTAGGCAAAGTTGTTGACAGATGGGGGAAAGTTTGGGTTTGTTTGAATGGCTTCTTGACCCGTGTCTCCCACAAAAATCGAGTTTCCGGCTCCAAACGCCCGTCTATCGGGTGGCACCAAGTAGACGATCGTGCCATCTGTGTTGATCAATGTATGGTAGCTGACTTGGTCATTATCATTAGGGTGAGGCGTTTGAAAAAAGCCGATCGTTGATTGAGCAGACCCGACTGTCTCATGCAGAACCACGATCGCTTCATTGGTGGCAGCTTTACCGTAAAAGTCTTGCACAAACCGCCGTCCGAAGTTGGTTGGGTGAGCCAAGGCAACATCTTCTACAGGAGTGTAGGCGGGTGCTGACTTAGTTAGAGTTTCTTTGGATTGGTCAGTAAGACTGGGTTCTTGTCTAAATCGGCTTAAGGGAATGGGGGTCTGTAAAGGGGCAACGACAGCCCTCGATTTTTTCGCTTTAGAGACTGGTTTAAGGGCACAAGCAGAAGACAGCAGAAGGTTAGAATCAGCGCCTGCTTGAGCTTGTGCGCTCAAATGCGAAAAGCCCGGAAGCTGAATTCCTCGACCTGCAAGGATTTGAGCATCGCCAGAGTTGATGGTCAAAATGAGGGTAGCGATTCCCAAAGTCAAAATGGCAAAGACTTGTAGAGCTTTTTTCATGACAAATTTGGCTGCCGAATGGTCAGCAGTTAGTAGGAAACTGCTAGGAATCTCATCTGTTAAAGATAAAGTTTTTTAAGCCTACTTCTCGAAGCAAATCTATAAATTCTTGAAAGATAGGGGGATATTTTAAGATCCAAAGATGCAAAAATTCCTCATTTGACTGAATGATTTGTACTTCCCTGACGGCGCTCTATCGTATTAAGTCGTGTTTCTACCGCCGTGACTCTTTCTTTGAGTTCAATCACTAAGGTGGCTAATCGATCGAACTGGGGATCAGCAGAAAGGACTCGTTGAGTTCCTCGTCTCTCATCAGAGGGTAAAACGGGTGCAGGCACAGAAACGCCTGGTCTCGGAAGGCTAGACCCTAGTTGGCTGAGGCGACTTTGAATGCCTAGCAATTCAGTCTCTAGTCTTGAGACGCGTGATTCAAGACCTGCTTGAGCTTGTGCCGGGTGATATGACTGTAATGAAAGAGCCAGTAACCCTAAGAAAAGAAGGGCGATCGTAAGGAACTTAGGCATGGTCAAATCGGTTTTATAAAGCCACTGATCCACCCAATCGCATTTGTAGTGCCCTCACGTCTAGCTAGAGAATGATTCTGAAGAAAAGAGATACGTTCCATCGATATGCTTCATACGGGTGGGATGACTTTCGCACACATGAGGTCGCTCCACAATAAAGTATTTTCGATGAGTCGGTTAAAAGGTATAAAGAATAAGGCATATTGTTACGAACTATAAAGAACTTCTATGATCCAGATCAGACGATTAAACCATTAGGATAGAGACTAAGCGCTACAATGGTTTCAGGTTAATATCTGCTCTGTCTAACTCGGTCAATTCCAATTTTAGTCATCTCTAATTTCTATATTTTTAGCCAAGCCGATCAAGCCAGGAGTTGACGGCTCTTTACAATCTGTTACAAACTAGTAAAGAACCGTTGTAAATAGAATCATGCTCAATGGCTTCACAAATCTAAAAAACGCTTCGGGTGCCGACTTCGGTGAACGGATGCTAAGTAAGGTTGCGAGTGAATCCATTCGTCACCTCTTTTCAAAGAGCGAGTCAGTTGACATCTCGATTCGCTGCTCACCCTCTAGCAAACTATTGCAGGGCAGTCTGGACAGTTTCAAGATGGGCGGACGCGGGCTGCTGATTCGCAAAGATTTTTGGGTCGAAGAGATGCGCTTTGAAACCGACGCTGTGGCGATCGACTTCGGCTCGGTTTTGAGTGGCAAGATTCGCTTAAAGCAACCAACTCAGGCGATCGCTCAGGTCACGCTGACTGAAGCGGGCATCAATGAGGCGTTTAAGTCCGAGTTAGTGGTCAAGCGGTTGCAAAATGTGACCGAACCTGCGTTGATGAATTTGTCGGGGGGGGAGCCAGTTTCTTTCTCAGATATCGCGCTGAAGCTGATGCCTAACAACAGAATTCAGATTTTTGCAGAAGCGTTGCTACCTAACAACACCATACCTGTTAGCATGACTGCGACATTGGAGATCGAGCGGCGGAGGCGCGTTGCGTTCCAAAATCCTCAGTTTGAGCCAGATGCGGTGCCCGAAGAGCTACGCGGCATTTCGGAGGTGTTGACGATGGCGTTTGCTGAAATTCTAGACAACATGGTGGATCTCGATCGCTTTAACCTAGATGGAATCCTACTGCGAATCAATCGTCTAGAAACTCAGGGAGAGCAATTAATTTTTAGTGGATATGCTGAGATCGATCGCTTTCCAGACGTGTAGTTGCTTTGCTTCTAGCAGTCTACGAGTCGAGGTGGTTACTAAGATCGAGATCGGGTGTGAACCATGAGCGACTATCATTGTTCTCTGTTCACTGCTCACTGACTCACCATGCAGTCTAGTAACTGGTTTGCTTCTGGCGGCGTTGTCATGATTCCTCTACTAGGGTTTTCGATCCTGGCGGTGGCATTGATTTTAGAACGAATTGTTTTTTGGGTAAAAGTCAAGAAACGTCACGATCGAGTGCTTCGAGAAACTCTGGTGCTTTACAAGCGTAGTCCAAGAGCCGCTTTCTTGATGTTGGAGCAAAATTCTGATTTGCCTGTTGCTCGCATTTTTATGGCTGCTCTGGAATTAGAAGAAGCGACCTCAGATGAGTTTCGGCTGGCGCTAGAAAGTGCTGCTCAGGCAGAAATTCCACTTTTGAAGCGATTTAACACTGTGTTTGAAACCATTATTAGCCTTGCGCCTCTATTGGGGCTGTTGGGTACTATTTTGGGACTGATCACTTCGTTTGCCTCACTGCGATTGGGAGATGTTGGCGGCACCAACACCACTAACGTCACAGGCGGGATCAGCGAGGCGCTCATTTCAACCGCATCGGGACTAGTGGTGGCGATCGTAACGCTGCTCTTCGCCAACACCTTCCGAGGATTGTATATTCGGCAGATTGCCCTAATTCAAGAATATGGCGGACAGCTAGAATTGCTGTATCGTCGCCGTCATGAGAAGGGAGAAGATTTCTATGCGTCTACCTGAAGAACCCGATCTGCCGCCTCAAATTTATATCGTGCCGATGATTGATGTCATCTTTGCGCTGCTGACGTTTTTTATCATGTCTACGCTGTTCTTGACGCGCTCTCAGGGATTGCCTGTCAGTCTTCCGAGTGCGGCAACGGCTGAGGCACAAAAATCGACTCAAGCGACGGTGACGATCGACCAAACGGGCAAGCTTGCCCTCAATCGCAAACCCACTCAACTCAACAACTTAGGAACTCAGGTTCAGGCGTTGAAGGGCAAAAATTCTCAGGTTTTAGTGGTGATTGATGCCGATCGGCGTGTCACTCACGGACAGGTGATTACGGTGATGGATCGGCTGCGAGCTGTGCCTGGAGTGAGATTGGCGATCGGAACACAGCAACCTTGATGTTATAGGTTCAGCGCTTGTTTTCTGCTGAGCGCGATCGTTAGGTCAGTTTACCATTGGGTCGCTGAACGATCGTTTCAATCACTCGACGGCGATCGCGCGAGTCAATTCCGACTAACCGCACATAGTCCTGGCTGTGATCCGCAAGGCACGATTCTAATGCCGCGATCGCTTCGGCTCCATCGGTCTGAAAGGTGCCATAACAACTCCAGGAATTGTTGCGAAACCGTCGCTCGTCTACATACTCAATCCCTAGCCGATGTCCTTGCCCCAAAATGCGATTCAGTTCACCGACCATTTCTGGATTGAGGCGGGTGCTAGACGGCTGACCGCTATAGCTGCTGCTGATTGGAGGCGTATGTCCGTTTGATTTAGCGGGATCTGGGGCAGTCGGCATCAGGTTGACTTCGCCCAGCTTGCGGTTGCCAACCACACGATTATATTCATCGACTAGCCGCATTTCTTTTAATCGCTTCTGCTCACCGACCATCAACTGTCCGAGTTCTAACAAGTGTGACAGGGTGAAATCGGGTTTATGAAATTCTGGCGGTGCTTCGGCACTATTGACGACTCGCATTGAGATCCGGTTTAAGCCCACGTCCTGAATGAGTTTGCGGACTTGTTCATCATAGAGGCGCGATCGCAGTGCTCCATAAAAGTCGATCGACTGGTCGGGAAACGCATCCACCAGTTGTTCAATGTCGCGACGAGCAATCTGATCAACTTCAAAAATGCCGCTAACGATGCCGATACGATCGTCGCGATCGGGTTCCCAAAAAAACTTTTCCATGCGTCCGTCACGAGTCAACGGCGCGTAGAGAGTTCCCAAATCGTTGCCTGTGACAATGATGGGAATGCGCTGAATCGGCTCAATTTCATAGCTACCCGGAAGCTGAACATTCGTCGGATTGTCAGCAATATTCATCAAGGTGCCGTGGACAAGCTGCGTGTTTACAGTGTATTGAGTAAACTGATCGACGCGACCTGCTCCTGCGTCGATGTCGTT